>JBBRHT010000061.1:0-9491 GCA_038222295.1 Lysobacterales bacterium | reverse complement strand
TATCCAGGATCAAGGTGGCCCGCTGTTTCTGCCGGCCGAGCGTGCGACATGGCAACTACCCGATTCCAGCACTGACCACACCACGCCTTGGGTTTCATCGAAGAAGGGCGGATGCCCTTTTTTGCTTTTCAGAGAATCATTCCATGATTGAAGTCACGCTCCCCGACGGCAGCAAGCGGCCGTTCGATCACCCCGTCACCGTGCAGGACGTGGCCGCCGCCATCGGCGCCGGCCTGGCCAAGGCCGCCCTCGCCGGCAAGGTCGACGGCAAGCTGGTCGATGCCAGCGTCCCGATCGAACACGATGCGAGTTTGCAGATCGTCACCGAGAAGAGTCCGGAGGCGCTGGAGATCCTGCGTCACTCCACTGCGCATTTGATGGGCCAGGCCGTGCAGCGGCTGTTCCCGGGCGCGCAGGTCACGATCGGTCCGGTGATCGACAACGGGTTCTTCTACGACTTTGCGTACGAGCGTCCGTTCACGCCCGAGGATCTGCCGAAGATCGAAGCGGAGATGCACAAGATCGTCGCCGAGCAATTGCCGCTGACGCGCAGCGTGAAGTCGCGCGACGAGGCGGTGGCGTTCTTTCGTGGTCTCGGCGAGCACTACAAGGCGGAGATCATCGAAGGCATTCCGGCCGACCAGGACCTGTCGTTGTATTCGCAGGGCGAGTTCACTGACCTATGCCGCGGTCCGCACGTGCCCAACACCGGCAAGCTGCATTCGTTCAAGCTGATGAAGGTCGCCGGCGCCTACTGGCGGGGCGATTCGAACAAGGCGATGCTCAGCCGCATCTACGGCACCGCCTGGTTGAACGACAAGGACCTCAAGGCCTACCTGACGCAGCTGGAGGAGGCCGAGAAGCGCGACCACCGCAAGATCGCCAAACAGCAGAACCTCTTTCACCTACAGGAAGAAGCCCCGGGCCTGGTGTTCTGGCATCCGAAGGGTTGGTCGATCTGGCAGGTCGTCGAGCAGCACATGCGCAAGGTCTACCGCGACAGCGGCTACCAGGAAGTGCGCTGCCCGCAGATCCTCGATGTCGCGCTGTGGAAGAAGTCCGGCCACTGGGACAACTACCAGGACAACATGTTCTTCACCGAGTCGGAAAAGCGCACCTACGCGCTCAAGCCGATGAATTGCCCGGGGCATGTGCAGGTCTTCAACCAGGGGCTGCACAGCTACCGCGACCTGCCGATCCGTTACGGCGAGTTCGGCGCCTGCCATCGCAACGAGCCGTCCGGCGCGCTGCACGGGATCCTGCGGGTGCGCGGCTTCACCCAGGACGACGGCCATATCTTCTGCACCGAAGACCAGATCGAGGCCGAGGTCACCGCATTCCACCGCCAGGCGATGGCGGTCTACGCCGATTTCGGCTTCACGGACGTGCAGCTGAAGCTCGCCCTGCGTCCCGAGCCCAGGCTGGGCGACGACGCCACCTGGGACAAGGCCGAGGCGGCGCTGCGCAATGCGCTGCGCGCCTGCGGGGTCGAGTGGGAGGAGCTGCCGGGCGAGGGTGCCTTCTATGGCCCCAAGATCGAGTACCACCTGAAGGACGCCATCGGCCGGACCTGGCAGCTGGGCACGATGCAGGTCGATTTCATGATGCCTGGCCGCCTGGGCGCCGAGTACGTGGACGAAGGCAGCCACAAGCGGCACCCGGTCATGCTGCACCGTGCCATCGTCGGATCGATGGAGCGTTTCATCGGAATCCTGATCGAGCACCACGCCGGCAATTTCCCCTCCTGGCTGGCGCCCGTTCAGGCGGTCGTGCTGAATATCACCGACGCCCAGGCCGACTGGGTCCAGGAAGTCCGGAAATCCCTTGCAAATCAAGTGGTCCGCGTCACCGCCGATTTGCGGAACGAGAAGATCGGCTATAAGATCCGCGAGCACACGCTGCAGCGGGTGCCATACCTGCTGGTGGTCGGGGACCGCGAGAAGGACAATGGCGCAGTGGCCGTGCGCACGCGTGCAGGGGAGGACCTGGGGACCATGTCCGTCGCCGATTTCGCCTCGCGTTTACATGGTGAGCACACCGCTCGTTGAAGACTGGCCCGGTCGCCCCAAGACCGGCACGTTCCATTCCGGAGATCGCAACATCAGCACCCCTGAAAAGCAGAACCGCAAGAACAATGAAATCCGCGTGCCGCGTGTACGCGTGATCGGCAGCGATGGCGAGATGGTTGGCGTGCTGTCGCGCGAGGAAGCGCTTGCCAAAGCCGAGGAAGAAGGCCTGGACCTGGTCGAGATCCAGCCCAACGCTGACCCGCCGGTCTGCCGGATCATGGATTTCGGCAAGTTCAAGTTCGAGCTGCAGAAGAAGGCGAACCTCGCCAAGAAGAAGACCAAGCAGGTCGAGATCAAGGAAATGAAGTTCCGTCCGGTCACGGACGAGGGCGACTACCAGATCAAGCTGCGCAACATGCGGCGCTTCCTCGAGGAAGGCGACAAGATCAAGGTCAACATCCGCTTCCGCGGCCGCGAGATGAGCCATCAGGAGCTCGGCCGCGAGATGGCCAACCGGATCGAGGGTGACCTGGGCGAAGACATCGTCATCGAGTCGCGCCCGCGCCTGGAAGGCCGGCAGATGGTGATGATGATCGCGCCCAAAAAGAAGACTTAGTAGGACGGGCTGTCGCCCGACTTTCGCCTGCTCCAGTGAAATGCGTTCGGCGGGTTGAAACCCGCCCTACGGTTCCTCGCGAACTTCCTGATTCGCACGGAAAGATTTGCATGCCCGCCGCCCAGCCCGCATAATGCGCGGCCCGGTTCGCCGGGTGTGATGTTCAAGCAATTCAGGACCTGTCGCGGACTCCCATGGAAAATCATGGGGATCAACGACTTACGACCGGCATGGGCAGGACGGAAAGCGTGGTCACAGACCACCGCCCAGCCAGTGACAGACACGACAAGGACCAACCCGCAATGCCCAAGATCAAGACCAATCGGGCGGCGGCCAAGCGCTTCCGGAAGACCGCTTCCGGCAAGTTCAAGTGCGGCCACGCCAACAAGAGCCACATCCTCACCAAGAAAGCGACCAAGCGGAAACGCAACCTCCGGCAGACGAACCACGTCCGCCCCGAGGACGCGGGACGTCTGAACCGCATGCTTCCGTACTTGTGAGGAGATGAGACATGGCACGAGTTAAACGTGGTGTACAGGCGCGTCGCCGCCACAAGAAAATCCTGAAGCAGGCCAAGGGCTACTACCACGCCCGCCGCAAGGTCTTCCGCGTCGCCAAGCAGGCGGTGACGAAGGCCCTGCAGTACGCCTACATCGGCCGCAAGCAGCGCAAGCGCCAGTTCCGTTCGTTGTGGATCGCGCGCATCAACGCCGCGGCGCGCATCAACGGCATCAGCTACAGCCGCTTCATGAACGGCCTGCTCAAGGCCGGCATCACCCTGGATCGCAAGGTGCTGGCGGACATCGCCGTGCACGACGCGGTGGGTTTTGCGGCACTGGCCGAGAAAGCCAAGGGCGCGCTCGCAGCGTAGGTTTTGCCCCGGCTGTCGCGCGGATGCCGCGCGATGCCCGGACGACGCAACACACGCATGGGGAAGGGCGCAAGTCCTTCCCCATTCGTTTTTTGGGACGCGCATGTGCGAGGCCGGAACGCATCGCGCATGGCTGCTCTTGTCGATGACGCAGGAAACACGCGCGAATGAGCGGAATTGAAACAGTCGTGTCACAGGCGCTGTCCGATATCGCCTCGGCCAGTTCGCCCGATGTCGTCGAGTCGCTGCGCATTTCGCTGCTGGGCAAGCAAGGCAGCATCACAGCGCATCTGAAGTCGCTGGGCGGCCTTCCCGCCGACCAGCGCAAGGGCGCCGGCGAAGCGATCAACCGCGCCCGTGATGCCATTGGCGAGGCCCTGGCCGCGCGCAAGGCAGCGCTGGAGGCGGCGGCCCTGGACGCCCGCATGGCGACCGAATCGATCGATGTCACGCTGCCCGGACGCAATGCCAGCAGTGGTGGACTGCATCCGGTCAGCCGCACGCTGGAGCGCATCACCGATATCTTCGGCCGGCTGGGCTACGCGCTCGCCGACGGCCCGGAGATCGAGGACGACTGGTACAACTTCGAGGCGTTGAACTTCCCGCCGCACCACCCGGCGCGCGCCATGCACGACACCTTCTACTTCGACGATGGGCGGCTGCTGCGAACCCACACGTCCGGTGTGCAGGTGCGCTACATGAAGGACCACGCGCCGCCATTGCGCATGATCGCCGCCGGCAAGGTCGACCGCAGCGACAGCGACCAGACGCACACGCCGATGTTCCACCAGGTCGAGGGGCTGCTGGTCGATGAGCACTCCAGCTTTGCCGACCTGAAGGGCACGCTGGCGGAGTTCGTCCGCGCCTTCTTCGAGCGCGATTTCGAGATGCGCTTCCGGCCGAGCTACTTCCCCTTCACCGAGCCGTCGGCGGAAGTCGACATCGCCTGGCAACAGCCCGACGGTTCGATGCGCTGGCTGGAGGTGCTCGGTTGCGGCATGGTCCATCCCAGCGTGCTGCGCAACGTCGGCATCGACCCGGAGCGTTACACCGGTTTTGCCTTCGGCCTGGGCGTGGAGCGCTTCGCGATGCTGCGTTACGGCGTCGACGACCTGCGCAGCTTCTTCGACAACGACGTGCGCTTCCTGCGCCAGTTTGCGTAGGGCGGGCCTTGACCCACCGAACCAAGTTCCAGCAATGGCGGGTCAAGACCCGCCCTACGGATTCCAGGCAATGAAATTCTCCGAAAACTGGCTGCGCGAACACGTCAAGACGACTGCGACCCGCGACGAACTCGCCGCGACGCTGACGGCGATCGGCCTGGAGGTCGAGGAGGTGTCGGTGCTTGGCGACGGGTTCGATGGCGTTGTCGTCGCGCGCATCGTCGACTGCGCAAGGCACCCCGAAGCCGATCGCCTGCAGGTGTGCACGGTCGATGCGGGCAACGGCGAGACCTTGCAGATCGTCTGCGGTGCGCCCAACGCACGCCCGGGCCTGTTGGCGCCACTGGCCATGGTCGGATCGCGAATCGGCGACATCACGATCGGCGCCGCCAGGCTGCGCGGCGTCGAGTCCAACGGCATGTTGTGTTCGGCCAGGGAGTTGGGCCTGGACACCGACGCCTCCGGGTTGCTCGAGTTGCCGCCCGATGCCCCCGTCGGTTCTCCGCTGGCGAACTACCTGGGTCTTCCCGACGCCAGCATCGCATTGAAGCTGACGCCCAATCGCGCCGACTGCTTCAGCGTGCGCGGCATCGCATTCGATGTCGCGGCGGCGTGCGGAAGCGAGGTCATCGCACACGAGGCAACGCCGGTTCCGTCGACGGTCGCCACGGTGCTGGATGTCACGCTGGGTGCCGGCGCGGATGCGCCGCGCTACCTCGGTCGCGTGATCGAGGGCGTGGATCCCGCGCGCAGCACACCCATCTGGATGGCCGAGCGCTTGCGGCGCAGTGGTGTCCGTCCGGTCAGCCTGCTGGTCGATATCACCCAGTACGTCATGCTCGAAGTCGGCCAACCGATGCATGCCTACGATCGCGACCTGCTGCATGGCCCGATCGGCGTGCGGCGCGCCCGCGCGGGCGAATCGCTGGTCCTGCTCGATGGCCGCGAGGCCGCCATCGATTCCGGCTTCCTGGTGATCACCGATGCGGATCGCCCTGTTGGACTCGCCGGCGTGATGGGTGGAATGGACACGCGCGTGACGCATTCGACCCGCAGTGTCTTCCTCGAGGCCGCGCATTTTTCGCCGGACGCCATCATCGGCCGCGGACGCAAGCTGGGCCTGCACACCGATGCCGGGCACCGATTCGAGCGCGGCGTCGATCCGGATCTGCCGCGGCGAGCCATCGAATTGGCGACGCAACTGGTTGTCGATCTTGCCGGTGGCGCGGCAGGACCCGTGACCGAAGCGACATTGCCCGGGCACCTGCCGAAACCCAGGGACATCGTGCTGCGTCGCGCGCGGCTGGCACGCGTCCTGGGCACGACCATCGACGATGCCGACGTCGAACGGATCCTGCGGGCGCTCGGCCTGGCTGTCGACGCCACGCCTGACGCCTGGCGGGTGACGGCGCCGACCCGTCGCTTCGATCTGGCCATCGAGGAAGACCTCATCGAGGAAATCGCGCGCATCCACGGTTACGACCGGATACCGGCGACCTTGCCAAGGGGCGCGAGTCGCCTTGTGGCGCCGACGGAGATGCGCATCGACGATGCGACGGCGCGCCGCCAGCTTGCCGCCCGCGATTATCTCGAGGCGATCAACTACGCCTTCGTGGATGCGGGGTTGCTGGCAACCTGGCATGCAGGCGAGGGCGCAGTGCCGCTGGCCAATCCACTCAGCGCGGAACTCGGCGCGATGCGCACGCAGCTGCTGCCGGGATTGGTCGCGGCGCTGGCGCGCAACAAGGCGCGCCAACAGTCGCGCGTACGCCTGTTCGAGCTGGGCAAGGTGTTCGCGAAGGCCGGCGACGATGCGCCACTGGAAACCCTGCGCATCGCGGCGGTCGCGACCGGCGACGCCCTCGCCGAGCAGTGGGGCGAGCCGGCGCGCCAGGTCGAGTTCCATGACCTGAAAGGTGACCTGGAAAGCCTTGCTGCACTGTCGGGAGCGACGCTGGCGTACCGCGCCTCGTCGGCGCCATGGGCGCATCCGGGCCGCAGCGCCGACGTGTTAGGCGACGGGCGCCACCTGGGCTGGCTCGGTCAGCTGCACCCGCGCCTGCAGCAGTCGCTGGATCTCGGCGGCCCAGTCCTGGCATTCGAGCTGGACCTCGAGCCGCTGCTGCTGCGCGCCATACCCCGGGCAGCGCCGCTGTCGCGGTTTCCGTCCGTCCGCCGCGACCTCGCGTTCGTCGTCGCCGACGACGTGTCCTGGGAGGCGCTGGAAGCGGGGGTCAGGGTGGCGGCGGGCCCTTGCCTGCAGCAGTTGCGGCTGTTCGACCGCTATATCGGCAAGGGGGTGGAAACCGGATTCAAGAGTCTCGCTATGGGCTTGATTCTGCAGGATCAATCACGCACCCTGACCGACCGCGACGTGGACGCGGTGGTGGCCGATGTGACGGCCGCGCTGCAACGCGATTACGGCGCACGCATTCGTGAGTGAGATGCCCGCGACAAACAACCAGCTGATCGTTTACAGGGGAACGATATGGCTCTGACCAAGGCTGAAATGGCCGAGCGTCTGTACGACGATGTCGGACTGAACAAGCGCGAGGCGAAGGAATTCGTCGACGCGTTTTTCGACGCCTTGCGCGAGGCGCTTGAAGGCGGTCGCCAGGTCAAGTTGTCCGGATTCGGAAACTTCGATCTCCGGCGCAAGAACCAGCGCCCCGGGCGCAACCCGAAGACCGGCGAGGAGATTCCGATTTCCGCGCGCACCGTCGTGACCTTCCGCCCAGGGCAGAAGCTCAAGGAGCGGGTCGAGGCTTACGCGGGAGTTGCACATGCTTGATCCGGGCAGCAACCGCGAACTGCCGCCGATCCCGGCGAAGCGTTATTTCACCATTGGCGAGGTCAGCGAGCTGTGCGACGTCAAGCCGCATGTCCTGCGTTACTGGGAGACCGAATTCCCGTCGCTGAACCCGGTCAAGCGACGTGGCAACCGTCGCTATTACCAGCGCCATGACGTGTTGATGGTGCGACAGATCCGCGGCCTGCTGTACGAGCAGGGCTACACGATCGGTGGCGCACGCCTGCGACTGGAGGGTGAGGACGCCAAGCAGGAGTCGGCGCTCAGCTCGCAGATCATGAAGCAGGTGCGCATGGAGCTCGAGGAAATTCTCCAGTTGCTGCGCCGATGAACGCCGAAATCCGTATTTAGCGGCGCGCGGCGGCGCGTCGTGGCCGTTGCGCAAGACTGGTTCGATCGCGGCGCGGTGTGGATGGCGCCGGACGAGGCCTTGCAGCCGCGTCACCGTTGCCTGTCGCGGCCTCAAGCCGCTGATGATGGTCGTGGAATGGCGCGCCCGGAATACCGGTGTGGGCGGTGTCAGCCAGTGGGCTATAATTATTGTTCAGTCGGGGCGTAGCGCAGCCTGGTAGCGCATCTGCCTGGGGGGCTGTGGGTCGTCGGTTCAAAGCCGGCCGCCCCGACCATCTAAAGTCCGGCCGCACGACGGCCGGCCGGCGCCCACCCAGCGCCCGCTGATCAACACTTCCCCCACACCTGCCATGCCTGGGCGCAATGGCAATCTCGCAGCGCCTTCCATCTGCCGGCCCGCTCATGCGCGCAGCGACCTTCGCACGCCGCTGTCAAGCAATAAGTGACGCGGCACGTCATTTATGTGAGCCGCCTCACAACCCCTTTGCAATGCAATTCACGCCATGTTTATACTTCGCGGCGCGCATTCAGAAGGAATGCGCAATGCAAGTCGTCAGGGGGCGCCGGATTTCGCCATGAATTCCGGATCGTACTTACATTTTGTGGGGATCAAATGAGCGAATCGAAGAGCCGGGCTGGGTCAGCCAAGCCGCGGCATGCGCGCGTCATCAAGCTTGCACCCGTCACCCGCGCCATCCGCGCAGTGCTGGCCGTCTCGGCCACGACGCTGGCCCTGACTGCAGGCGGTGCCGCCTTTGCAGGCACTACGTCCTTCGCAGCGCCCACGGCGCTCCACCACCAGGCCGCGCCGTTCCTCGCGCAGCAGCCGGTGGTCGACCTGACCACGATTTTGAGCGACATCCCCAGCAACGTAACCGACGCTGCAGACCGCTGGTCGGTCGGCGCACGTTCCAGCGGGATCGTGAGCGTCGCAGATGCCGGGCTGGTATCGAATACGCAATCATTGGGCAACGTCCAGGATCTGATGGTTGTCAGCACCCCGACTTCGGGCCCTGGCGGCGTTTCCGGTGCCGACGATGCGATCGGTTGGAACATCCCGGGGGTCAGCGGCTTCGGCACGACATATGGCTGGTCGGCTACCTCGACCGCGGGCTTCGCCGATGCGATTTTTGCCTCGGGTTCCCAGATCAACGGCGGAACGACCGGCGGCTCGATCACTGCATCGGGTTACACCTGGGCGGCCGGAATGGAAGTCGAGGCGACCGACTACGCCAGCAACATCGGCAATAGATACGGCGGCACCATTACATCCTCCGCCAGTGGAGTCGATGGTCACGCGTGGGGCATCTACGCCGTCGCTGCCAATGCGGTCGACGTCTACAACAACGGCACCATCAACGTTTCGGAGTCCGGCAAGTACGGCACCGCCGTAGGCCTCTACGCGGCTTCGCCCAATGGCGATGCGTCCACGAGCAACACCGGCACCATCAACGCCACGGCCAGCGGCAAGTACGGCAGCGCCTCGGGCATGTACGCTTCGGCATATGACGCCGCCAGCGTAAGCAATACCGGCAACATCAACGTCAACGCCTCCGGCACCGCTGCCAGCGGCACCGGCATGACGGCCCATTCGCAGTACGGCACCGCTTCGGCTTACAACACCGGCAGCATCACGGTCAACGCCAGCGGCGGTGCAGCGGGCAACGCCATC
>JBBRHT010000060.1:0-9496 GCA_038222295.1 Lysobacterales bacterium | reverse complement strand
TTCGGCGTGGATGGCGCCCTGGATCGATCGCAGGCTCATGTCGCCGCCTGTGCTCTTGATGTCCACGTCGCCGCGAACGCCATGTACATCGATCAGTCCCTGCTCCGTGCGTACGCGCAATGGATGGCCTTGCGGCACGAGGACCGACAGATCGATGCGTTGTGGATCCTGGATGATCGCCCCGGTTGGTAAGCGCGGTGCGATGGTGTAGTTGCCGTCGGTTGTCGTGACGGGCTTGAGTTCGATGTGCGCCGAGCCATTGGGCTCCTGCATCACGGCGTGGGTCTCGACCACATGTGCGAAACCGCCGAAGCGCGCGTGCACGTCGCCATACGGATTGTCGATGACGATCGCCTGCCCGGGGCTAAGCGTGTTGGTGTCGTCGCTGCGAGACGTGACAATTGCGCTCGCCGATGTCGGCGGTCTTGAAACGGCAGCATTGCCGGCGACCGCGCCGTGCGACCTTGGTTGCTCACAGCCACCCATCAGCACCGGCACAAGCGCCAGCGCGAACAGTGCGGAAAAACGTGAACGTGTTGACATGGCGCCCCTGGTCGTCGTGGATGACTTCATCACGAAAAGACCCCGGCGCATGGCCGGGGTCTGTTCTTGCAGCAGTGAACAACAGTGTTACGGCGAGACGGTGCCCTTGAGGCTGACACCCGAGTATCCCGCATACGCGCGGACGTTGATGTAGTACGTCCCGGCCGTCGGCGAGTTGAACGTGCAGGTCTCGCTGTTGCCGGTCAGGTACGGTCGGCATGCGTAGCTGGACGAGGTCGGCGCGCTGCCGAGTTTCACGTACAGGTCCGCATCGCCGGTGCCGCCGGAGATCGTGACCACCGCGCTCGTCTTGCCCGAGGGCACGACCAGCGTGTAGTTCGACGACACCCCGCCGGTCGCTACCGTTGGCAGAGCCACTGCCGTGCCACTGCACAGCACCGTGCCACCACAGCTGCCACCACCGCCACCGGTGCTGTAGCTACCGGTCAGGCTGACGCCCGAGAAGGTCGCGTAGCCGTGGATCAGCACGTAGTAAGTGCCGGCCTGGGCCGTTGCGATCGAGCAGGTTTCCGCCGTCGTGCCGCCTTCGGACTTGCAGTCGTTGGTGGTCGTGGTGGGATTGGAGCCGAACTTCACGTACAGATCCGCGTCACCCGTGCCGCCTGACGTGACGAACTTCAGACCCGTCGCGCCCGCCGGAACCACCAGCGAGAAGTACTGGTCGCTGCCCGCTGCACCGGCAATGCCGGTCTTCGCCACGCCATTGCTCAACGCAGTCGTGCCACCGCCGCCACCGCCGCCGCCGCAGCTGCTCGTGCTGACGCCGACGCTGGTGAAGGCAGCCGCAACAGCAGACGTGCTCAGTCCGAGATCGGTCGCGGCCGTCATCACGCCGCAGGCACCGCTGTCGAAGGTGCTGCTAGGAGTCCAGTACAAGGCATTTGCACGCGCCATGACCTTGAACGCACTTGCCGTGGTCCATCCGGTGGTCTTGGCCAGGTTGCAGAACGCCTTGTTGTACACGCCCGAGGAATTGTGCACGTCCAGGCTGCTGGTGTAGTTGGCCGCGTTGTCGATCGACGCGCCGTCCTGGGTGGGGTTGCACATGTAGCGCAGCGCGCCGGTGGCCTTGTAGATCTCGGTGCCGACCAGGAAGTCGTTGGTGCCCTTCCAGTAGTTCTCGGTCGCCTCGCCGCCCATGTCCGAGAACGCCTCGTTCATGCCGCCGGACATGCCGGAGTAGGTCAGGTTGGAGTGCTGCTCGGTGAAGCCGTGGGACACTTCATGGCCGGCGACGTCGGCGCTGACCAGCGGGTAGAACGTGCTGGCACCGTCGCCGAAGCTCATCTCGGTGCCGTCCCAGAACGCGTTCTCGTACGCCGAGCTGTAATGCACGCGCATGATCAGCTGGAAGTTCAATGCGTTGTAGCCGGTATAGGCCGGATACATCTGGGTGATCACGCCGCCGAAGAAATGGGCGTCATTGATCGGCGAGTACGCGCCGTTGATGGCCTTGTAGGTGTTGCGCGGGCAGGTGTACGAGAACGCGGTCGTTCCCGTCGTGCCGCCGTTGAGGTTCACCGACTTCACGTTGGCGTTGTTCATGGTGCAGGTCGAGCCGCTCTGGGCCACGTCCAGGTAGCCGTACTTGCCGCCCGAACCCCACTCGTACTGGCCGGTCTTCGCGTTGCCGCCAGGGCCTGTACCGACCAGCGCCGTCTCAAGACCTTCCCACTTCTTCAACACCTTGCCGGTGTTCGCATCGACGATCACGAACGGACGCGTCGGGTTGCCGCCCTTGATGCTGTCGGCAAAGAACGACACCACGTAGCTCATGTGCGCGTGGTTGGCGCCGTCCACGAAGATCATCTGGCGCGCGTCTTCGCGCTCGGTACGCATCGCGCTCGCCTGGCCACCCAACGCGGCAGCCTTCGCGATCGACAAGGCCTGCATCTTGGCGAGCTTGACCGACGTCGCCGGCAGTTCACCCGCCAGGCCATTCACCGCACGGCCAAAGATATTGCGGACAGTCCCGCCCTTGTCTTCGCTGACGATCACGTGCTCACCGAAGATCGGCACGCCGCGGAACGTCTGCTGGTAGCGGTAGTGCACGGTGCCGTTGGAGTCGCGCGTCGCAGCAAGCTGCTGCAGCGCCGAGTTGGCGTCCAGGCCGAGCATTTCGGCATGTTTCTGGCGCGGGAGCGTCGCCGCGCCGAGGTTGGCGCTGGCGAGGGCGTACTGGTGGTTGACCTGGGCCACGTCGAGCCTGTGCAGGTCGACGCGGGTGGCGGCCTGTGCGGACATGGCGACGAGCGCGAGGGCCAGCGGCGTGAGCGCGACAAGATGACGTTTACGGTTGCTGGAATGCATCACGATGCGTGTTTCCTTGGTTGCGGTTGGACTACGAAATCGCCCCTGCGGGGCGACCCATGAGGTGTCTCCGACATTCGCACCGGCAGGGCGGACGGCCCCACCGACTCCGCACGGGTGCCAGGCCAGCCAATCGGTCATTGGCCGGCATCAAGCTCGACTTCACTTCCCCAAGCTATGGAACGGCCCGCGATCGCGGGACGAGATACGGGTGGACCCGGATCCAGGAGGTGGCAACGATGACTTGCGCCACGGGTGTGACGCTATGCGACACCCGGATGGCAGTCACGCTGCAGGCGCAGCAAAAATCCCGCCCGATATGTGGGCTGCGTCACAGTTTCGACATGAAAGCGGTTACAGCTTCATGACTTTCGGCCTAGACCCGCTCGGCAGCCAGGCCAGGGCCGGATCAGAGCATCCCGGTTTCCAGGCGCGCGGCCTCGGACATCATGCTGCGGGTCCATGGCGGATCGAAAACCAGTTCGACGTCCGCCTCGGCCACCGTGGGAATGAGCTCCAGCTTGGTGCGCACGTCGTCGACGAGGATGTCGCCCATGCCGCAGCCCGGCGCGGTCAAGGTCATGCGGACCTCCACCAGGCGCTCGCCGTCCTCGCGATGGGACACGACCGCCTCGTAAACCAGGCCAAGATCCACCACGTTGATGGGGATTTCGGGATCGAAACAGGTGCGCAGCTGCTTCCAGACCAGTTGTTCGACCGCGTCATCGCTGGCGCCCGCGGGCAGCTCCAGCGGCTCCTGCGGCTCCTTGCCGATGGCGTCGGCGTCGGTCCCGGCGATGCGGAACAGATTGCCCTCGACAAACACGGTGTAGCTGCCTCCCAGCGCCTGGGTGATGTAGCCGACGCTGCCGGCAGGCAGGTTCACCACATCTCCCTGCGGCACCAGGACGGCGGCACAGTCGCGCTCGAAGCGCACGGGTTCGCTGCTGCGGGAATACATGTCCACGAAAGGGAGGCGACGGCAAGTCCGGCCGCCCATTCTACCGCCGCAGCCACCATCGCCCCGGCCGGCTATGCTGTTCGGCTCGCCGACACCAGGTTGCCATGGACACTCCCGCAGCGCCGCCGGCCAGGTGGCTGGCCCCCATCCTGCTGCTCGTGGGCAGCGTTGGATTTGCCGCTGCCTGGATCCTGCTGGCATTCGCGCGCGATCGGCAATGCAGCTGGATGGCCATCCTGGCCGCGCTCGACGCCGCGGTGCTGTTGCGCCTGTCGCGGATGGATCGCGGCTGGCAGCGCGCCGCGCTGGGTGTCGGGTCCACGGTGGCCACGATCGCACTGGCCAACTGGGGCATCGCCGCCGCGCAGATGGGGCGGGTCATGGGTCTACTGCCGTGGGAATCCATGACCCGGCTGGGGCCTTCGTTCGCGTGGACGCTGGCGAACCTCGCCAATCCCCCCGTCGACCTGTTCTGGCTGGCACTGGCCCTGGTCGTTGCCGCGGTGGCCTCGCGCTGAGCGAATCACGCCGACGCGTCAGTGACCGCCGCCCAGCGCCTTCAGTTCGCTCACGAGCGCCCCGGCCATTTCCGCGCCATCGCCATACAACATGCGGGTGTTGTCGGCGTAGAACAGCGCATTCTCGATACCGGCGAAACCAGTGCCCTTGCCGCGCTTGATGACGACCACGTGCCTCGCATTCACCACATCGAGGATGGGCATGCCATAGATGGGTGACGACGGATCGGTCCGTGCAACCGGATTGACGACGTCGTTGGCCCCGATGACAAGGGCGACGTCGGTGTTGGGGAATTCCGGGTTGATGTCATCCATGTCCGCGATCAGGTCGTAAGGGACCCCCGCTTCGGCGAGCAGCACGTTCATGTGGCCGGGCATGCGGCCAGCGACCGGATGGATGGCGAACTTCACCCGCACCCCCCGCTCGATCAGCTTCTGCGCGAGCTCCCAGACCTTATGTTGTGCCTGCGCGACGGCCATGCCGTAGCCCGGGACGATCACCACGCGCTCGGCGTAGGCCATCATGGCGGCCACGTCGCCGGCTTCGATTGGTTTCTGCGCGCCGGCGATCTCCTGGGCGGGGCCCGCGGCAGCGCCGAAATTGGAGAACAGCACGCTCTTGATCGAGCGGTTCATCGCCTTGGCCATCAAGCGCGTCAGCAACAAGCCGGCCGCGCCGACCATCATGCCAGCGACGATCAATGCCTGGTTGCCCAGCACGTAGCCTTCGAATGCCACCGCCAGCCCGGTCAGCGCGTTGTAGAGCGAAATCACGACCGGCATGTCGGCGCCGCCGATCGGCAGCGTCATCGCGACGCCGAGCACCAGCGCGACGGCGAAGAACGCCAGGATCATTGGCACGCCGAGCGAGTTGATGACGATGCCGCCCAGGACCACGGCCAGCGCGAACAGCGCCAGGTTCACCACCTGCTGGCCCGGGAATGTGTAGCGCTTGTCCATGCGTCCGTCGAGCTTGGCCCACGCGATGACCGATCCGGCCAGCGATACCGCGCCGATCAGGGCGCCTACCACGCCAAGCACCAGCGTGATCATGGGCGGCGCAGCGGCGCCGGACGAAAAACGCAGTAGTTCCACCGCGCCGATCGCCGCCGCCGAGCCACCACCCATGCCGTTGTACAGCGCGACCATCTGCGGCATGTCGGTGATCGCGACGCGCTTGCCTGATATCCATGCCAGGCCCACGCCAATGACCAGCGCGACGACGATCAGCGCGATGTTTCCAAGCCCCGGAAGCAGGAACGTCGCCAGTGTCGCGAACAGCATGCCCAGGCCCGCCCAGCGGATCCCGCTGCGCGCCGTTACCGGCGAAGCCATGCGCTGCAGGCCGAGCAGGAACAAGGTTGCCGCGATGAAATAACTGGCCGCGGCGATCCAGCCGAAGATCTCCGGCATCGCGGGCGTCATGCGCGATCACCCGGCGTCGGCGGCTTGCGCGAGGACTTGAACATGTCGAGCATGCGTTCGGTCACGACATAGCCGCCGGCGGCATTGCCGGCGCCGAGCAGCACGGCAAGGAAGCCGATGGCGGTTTCCAGCGGCGTGGTCGCGTGCCCGAGCACCACCATCGCGCCGATCAGGACGACGCCGTGGATGAAGTTGCTGCCTGACATCAACGGCGTGTGCAGGATCACCGGCACGCGCGAGATGATGACGTGCCCCGCAATCGCGGCCAGCATGAAGATGTAGACCGCCATCACGCCCAATGCCACCGCGCTGTCGCCCATGTGCTGCTCCCGGTCGTCGCGGGCATCATAACCGCGGCTGAATCGGATCCACTGGCTGTCAACCCGCCGTGTCCAAGGGCGTTCTCCTCCCGGCAGGGCCAATCCTGCAGACGGAGAACTTCCATGCGATCGATCCTGTCCCTGGGGCTTGCCGGCGCCCTGTTGTTGCTGGCGGCCGGTACCGCGATGGCGACCACCCATGGCGAGCGTGTCGAGCAACGCCTCGATCGTCGAGGCGACCGCATCGATCATCGCCTGGACCATCGCGCCGAGATCGTCCGGCGCCGTTTGGACCATCGTGGCAACCGCATCGAGGCGACGCTGGACCGACGCGCGGCCCGGCAGGAGCAGCGCGGCCACCTGCGCAGGGCCGCAACACTGGAGCGGCGCGGCCATCGCGTGAACGCGCGTCTGGATCGACGCGGCGAGCGCATTGCGCACAGGCTGGACGTGCGTGGCGACCGGATCGATCGTCGCCTGGATCGACGCGGCGAGCGGCGCGAAGAACATCGAACGCGGCTGCGCTGAGCCGGCGTAAGCTGCATCCGTGCAAGCCGATGCCGGCCACGATGTCCCCGGGCAACCTGCCGCCGCGACGGCCGATGCCGTCGCCGCGAGCATGGAGCGATTCCTGGCGGACCTCGCGCCACGCGCGTTTCGATTCGCCGAGTCCGCACTGCGGCAGCGCGAAGACGCGCTGGATGCCGTGCAGGACGCCATGATGCGCATGCTCGGCTATGTCCAGCGCCCGCCGGCGGAATGGACGCCGCTGTTCTGGAGCATCCTGCGTCGCCGGATCATCGACCTGCAACGGCGACGGATTTTCCGCTTGCGCTTCATGGCTGACGCCATGCCATCTCGCGATGGCGACACCATGATCGACTGGACCGACGACGGCCCGGATCCGGCGGGATCGCATGAGAACCGCGAGACCTGCACGCGCATCGCTGCCGCGGTGTCGGCGTTGCCGCGACGACAACGCGAGGCGTTCACGCTCAGGGTGCTGGAGGAACTCGACGTGGGCGACACCGCGCGCGTGATGGGTTGCAGCGAGGGTTCGGTCAAGACGCATTTGTCGCGGGCACGCAACGCACTCAGGCAGCAACTGGAATCCCTGTCGGAGAGGATCGAACGGTGAGCGACATGCGCATTGGATCCCACCCTGGCGACGATGACGGATTTGATCGCGCGATGCGCGCCTGCCATGTCGAGGCGGTGTCGCACCTGTCGGCCCGGACACAAGCGCAGCTGCAGCAGCGCTTGCGGGCGGCGCTGGCGCCGTCTCGGCCCAGGCGCCACGGGTGGCGCCTGGCGACCGCTGCGCTGCTTGTCGTGGGGGTGGCCGGCGGCCTGTACTGGCGACTGTCGATCCTGCCGCCGGCGGTGCCGCCCTCGCCTGTCATGGCGAACGAACCGGCCGATGTCGGCGACCCGGGCGCGGTCATCGATGAAACGCCCGACCTCTACCTCTGGCTCGCATCGGACGATGCGAACAGCCTTGCTTCGGAGTAAGCCCATGCATCCGTCACGCCTGTTGCCATTGCTGCTTTCGCTGGCCGCGATCCCCGCATTCGCCGGCCAATCGCTCACGCTGCCGCAGTGGGATGAACTGACGCCCGCGCAACGCACGCTGCTGGTTGCACCCTTGCGCGAACACTGGAACGCCGACCCACAGGCACGACCGCGCCTGATGCAGCGCGCGCAGCGATGGCAACAACTGACGCCGGAGCAGCGGGCGCGCGCCCACCACGGATTCGATCGCTGGCAATCGATGGATCCGGCCAAACGACAGACGATGCGCGCCTTGTTCCATGCCATGCGCGGCATGACCCCGGCGCAACGGCAAACGCTGCGGCAGCAATGGGGGGCGATGACCCCGGTGCAACGCGAGGCCTGGGTCCGGGCGCACGCGCCCTCAGGCGACTGACGCGGCGGGCAGCGGCGGTGGCGACGGCCAGACGGTGCTGGCGAGCAGCTCGTCGCCCCAGTCGAAGGCCAGCACGCCGTCCTTCAGCAGCAGCGAGACGAAATTGAACACGTTGCGGGCATACATCTCGCTGGCGTGGAGCGCGCCCTGGCTGGCGAGGTTGAGTGGGCCGGCGACGATGACGCCGCCAACCTCGATCGTCTCGCCCGGGCGGGTGCTCTCGCAGTTGCCGCCGGTTTCGGCGGCCAGATCGACGATGACGCTGCCCGGTTTCATTCCCGCCACCATGGCGGCAGTAATGATCCGTGGCGCAGGCCTGCCCGGCACGGCGGCGGTGCAGACGATGACATCGACACCCTTCACGTGTTCGCCCAGGCGGCGTTGCTGCTCCAGGCGCTCCTCGTCGCTCAGCGCCCGGGCGTACCCGCCCTGGCCGCTGGCGGTGACGCCCAGGTCGACGAATTTCCCGCCGAGCGACTCGATCTGCTCTCGCGTTTCCGGCCGCACGTCGAATCCCTCCACCTGTGCCCCGAGCCGGCGCGCGGTCGCGATCGCCTGCAGCCCGGCCACCCCGGCACCGACGACGAGCACTTTCGACGGGCGGATCGTGCCGGCGGCGGTGGTCAGCATCGGAAAGAAGCGCGGCGCCAGTTGCGCCGCGGCCAATACGGCCTTGTAGCCGGCCATTCCCGCCTGGGAGCTGAGCACGTCCATCGCCTGCGCACGAGTGGTGCGCGGCAGCCGTTCGAGGGGGAACGCGAGGATCCCGTGTGCCTGCAACGCCGCGGCCCGGCGTGCGTCGGCTTCGGGTTGCAGGATGCCGACGATGGCGGCACCGGTCTTCAGGCCCGCGATGACATCCGCGTCGGGCGCCTGCACGCACAACACCAGGTCGGCGTCCGACAGGGCGTCCATGGCGTCATCGACGAGTTGCGCGCCGGCCTCGGCATAGGCGGCATCGGGAAAGTACGCCGCTGCCCCCAGCCCGCGTTGCAGTCGCACGCTGCCTCCGGCGGCGACCAGCTTCCTGCACGTCTCCGGGGTGATGGCGACGCGGCGTTCGCCTGTTGCCGTCTCGCTGGCCACGCCGATGACAGTTCCGTTGACCATGCCCTGCTCCGACGCGTGAATCACCGCATCGTAGCGAATGCACGGCGGCGATGGGCTCAGGCGGCCGCGGCGACCTCGGACAGGCGATTGCGGACGTGGCGCATGGCTTGGTCGAAGGGAAGATCGGCAGCCTCGTCCAGCAGTCTCCCGGCCTTCACCAGCGCCGCCAGTTGTTGCGGCGAGGCGACCAGCTTGCGCACGCCGCGGCGGTTGACCAGCAGCAGGCGCGACGTGAGCGGGCTGATCCAGGCGACCTTGACCGAGCCTTCCTCGCCACTTTCATCCACCCGGCGCATCCAGCTGCCGGGACCCACGGCAGCCAGGCGCTCGGCAACCGCGGGGTCGTAGTCCAGCGCCGCGT
>JBBRHT010000059.1:0-9496 GCA_038222295.1 Lysobacterales bacterium | reverse complement strand
GCCAGTCATGCAGCAGTTCGAGACCTTCGAATACGCCGCGCAAAACCTGCGCGACCCATTCAGCAATGCCTTCAGCGACCAGAGTGGAGGCAGCGGTCCGCGGCCTGATCCGAATCGCCCCAAGCAGACGCTGGAGCAGTTCCCGCTCGACAGCCTGAACATGGTCGGCACTATCGGCAAGGGGGCGGGACTGGTCGCTCTGGTGATGGCACCGGACAAGGTGACCTATCGCGTGCGGCCTGGGCTCTACCTGGGACAAAACGATGGCCGCGTGACCGCGGTTTTTGAGGACCGGATCGAACTTGTCGAACTGGTGCCCGATGGCGCAGGCGGCTGGCTGGAACGCCCGGCAACCGTTGCTCTTGCAGAACAATGATGGGGATTAGGACGATGACCGTATTCAAAGCCAAAAGCTCGCGGCCTTCCCGGCGCCCGATCCCACGAGCTGCCACCTGTTTCGGGTTGGCAGCCGGCCTGATGGCCGCCGTGTGCGGAGTCGCCTCCGCCCAGGCGCCGACCTACGGCACGCCCGGCCACGTCACCACGGCGGTGGCGCCCTCACCCAGTTTCGACCCCGCCAAGCAACGGCCAGGGGTGATCAGTGTTTCCAACATCGATTTCAAGCGTGGTGATGGCGGTGCGGGACGGTTGATCGTGCATTTCAGCGGCGAAGGCGCCACTCCGGACCTGCATAACCAGGGTTCCACGGTGCTGGTGGATGTCGGCAACGCACAATTGCCGGCCGCGCTGCAAAAGCCTATCAACGTTGTCGACTTCGCCACCCCCGTGCAGCGCATCGACGCCAATGCCAGCGGCACCGGCACCCAGTTGGTGCTCAGCACGAGTGGACCCTTCGAGTCCAGGGCCTACCAGACCGGTCGCGACTACGTGGTCGAGATCCTTCCGCGCGCAGCAGTGGCCAGCACCACCCGGGCCGCGGCGATGGGTGCGACCACCGGAACGGGTGCGACCAGCTCGACCAGCACCACGCGTGCGTACGCAGGCAAGCCGGTCACCTTCAACTTCCAGGACGTGCCGGTTCGCACCGTCCTCCAGCTGATCGCCGAAGAGTCCAACCTCAACATCGTCGCGTCGGATACGGTGCAGGGCAATGTGACGCTTCGGCTGATCAACGTGCCTTGGGACCAGGCGCTGGACATCGTGTTGCAGGCCAAGGGCCTGGACAAGCGTCGCAGCGGCAACGTCGTCTGGATTGCCCCGCAATCGGAAATCGCCAAGTACGAGCAGGACAGGGAAGACGCCCGGATCGCGATCGAGAACCGCGCCGAGATGGTCACCGAGTACGTCCCGATCAGTTATGGCAACGCCGAGGACATCGCCAAGCTGCTGACCGATGAGGCCAAGGGCAGCAGCGGCGGCGGCGGTGCGGCTGGCGCAGGCGGCCAGCAGAGCCGCGGCTTCCTCTCCCCGCGGGGCAGCCTCAGCTTTGATCGTCGCACCAATACCTTGCTGGTGATCGATATTCCCCAGCGCGTGACTGCCATCAAGGACCTGGTGCGGATGCTGGACAAGCCGGTCGATCAGGTCGTGATCGAAGCGCGCATCGTCATCGCAAACGAATCCTTCGCCCGCGAGCTCGGCGCGAAGTTCGGCATCCGTGGCAACCAGCAGAACACGACGTTCGGCGGATCGCTCCCGGGAACGACTCCGACGGTGACAAACGGCACTCCAGTCGCTGGGAGCACCCTTGGCGGGCTGAACGTCAACCTGCCGTCCACGCTCGCCGGTGCCGGCTCGCTGGCGCTCTCGATCCTCAACGCGGGATACGCGCTGGACATGGAGCTGTCGGCCTTGCAGCAGGACGGCCGGGGTGAAGTGATTTCCAATCCGCGCATCGTCACCAGCAACCAGAAGGAAGCGGTGATCCGCCAGGGCCAGGAAGTGGGTTACCTGACCAACACCGGCGGCCTCAGTGGCTCCGTGCCGCAGGTGCAATTCAAGGAAGCCCTGCTGGAGCTGAAGGTCACGCCGACCATCACCGCCGACGGCCGCGTGTTCCTCAACATGAATGTCACCAAGGACGAGGTCGCTGGCTTCATCCAGACCGGTGCTGGCCAGGTCCCCACGATCGCCAAGCGTGAGGTCAATACGGCGGTGCTCATGGAGGACGGACAGACCGTCGTGATCGGCGGCGTGTACGAGTTCAAGAACCAGCAGGACATTTCAAAGGTGCCGTTCCTGGGCGACCTGCCGATCATCGGCAACCTGTTCAAGAGGAACTCGCGTTCCAAGAGCAAGGCGGAGCTCCTGGTGTTCGTGACCCCGAAGGTGCTGCGCGTCGCCCAGCGCTGAGCGACATCGCCATCGAGCGCAGAAGGGGCCTACGGGCCCCTTCTGCGTTTCCGGCGGGAGCCGCCCAACGGGTGAACCAACCTGGACCGCATCGGTCAAACTGCCTCCAGACGCCACCAGCCCGGAGCAAGAAGGCCAATGGATAGCCAGACCAGCGACCCGAACCGCGTGCATGACGCGTTCCGAGCGCTCAGCGACAGCCTGTCCGCCGAGATCGTCGGTCAGTCCGGATTGATCGAGCGCCTGTTGATCGCCTTGCTTGCCGATGGCCACCTGCTGGTCGAGGGCGCCCCCGGATTGGCCAAGACGACCGCGATCCGTGCACTTGCCGCGCGCCTGGAGGCGCCGTTTGCCCGGGTCCAGTTCACCCCCGACCTGCTGCCTGCTGACCTCACCGGCACCGAGGTCTGGCGACCGCAGGACGGCCGCTTCGAATTCCTTCCTGGCCCGATCTTCCACCCCGTGTTGCTGGCAGACGAGATCAACCGTGCGCCGGCGAAGGTGCAGTCGGCGCTGCTCGAGGCGATGGGCGAGCGCCAGGTGACGGTGGGTCGCCATACGTATCCGCTGCCGCCGCTGTTCCTGGTAATGGCGACGCAGAACCCGATCGAGCAGGAAGGGACTTTCCCGCTGCCGGAAGCGCAACTGGATCGCTTCCTGATGTACGTCCGCATCGGCTACCCGGATGCCTCGGCGGAGGCGGAGATCCTGCGCCTGGCGCGCAACCGCGCGCGCGACGCCATGCAGTCGACCGCAGTGCCGCCATCGCGGATGCCCCTGGCCGACGTCTTCACCGCGCGTGCCGCCGTGCTCGACCTGCACATGGCGCCGCAACTGGAGCGATACCTGATCGAACTGGTGCTGGCGACGCGTGATGCCGCACGCTACGACCCCGCACTCGGGCGGCGCATCGCCTGGGGCGCCAGCCCCCGCGGATCGATCGCGCTGGAGCGCTGCGCGCGCGCGCGCGCCTGGCTGCAGGGACGCGACTTCGTCACTCCGGAGGACATCCGCGCGATTGCCCCTGACGTGCTGCGCCATCGTGTCCTTCCCAGTTATGAAGCCACTGCCGAAGGCTGGGATGGTGAGCGGCTGGTCGCGGAGCTGTTGGGCAAAGTGCCGCTGCCGTGACGGCGACGCGTGTGTTCGTGGAGGCGGTCGCCAATGCCCGCGGAGGAGCCGCGCGAAATGCCGTGCCAGGTGACCCGCGCGCGGGAGTCATCGCATGACCGACGGTGTTGTCCCGACCCTCGCGGAATTGATCGCGTTGCGCGCGTCGGCGCAAGGACGGCGCACACCGCTGCGGGGACGCCATGGCGTCAGCGGCCAAGGGCTGTCGCCGCATCGCGGGCGCGGCATGGAATATGCGGAGTCGCGTGAATATTCCATTGGCGATGATGCACGCCACATCGACTGGCGGCTGACGGCCCGCAGCGGAAAGCCGCATACCAAGCTCTTCCAGGCCGAGCGCGAACGCCTGACGCTCATCGTTGCCGATACCGCACCGACGTTGTATTTCGGCACGCGCGTGCGCTTCAAGTCGGTGCAGGCAGCGCGCGCGGGAGCCATCGCGGCATGGGCGGCGATCCGCGACGGCGATCGCGTCGCCGCGCTACGCGGCAGCGACAGCGAGGCGCCGGTTCCTCCGGCAGCGGGGCCGCGTGGCGCGTTGCGCGTGCTCGACGCGTTGGTCCGCTGGTATTCGCGTCCGCCTGCCGGCGATGCCGGACTGACCGTCGCATTGGACCACGCGCGCCGCCTGTTGCGACCCGGTTCCCGACTGATCGTGCTGGCCGACGCAGCCAGCGTTGCCGCGGTGCCCGCGCAGCGATGGCCTGCGCTGTCGATGCACAACGAAGTGATTGTCCTGCTGCTCACCGATCCGCTCGAGCAGGCTCCGCCGCAGGCGGTGCTGCCGTTCCGCGTGCAGGAGCACCGACTGGACCTGGACCTGGCGACGGCCGGACAGCGACAGCGCTGGCGCCAGGAATTCATCCTCCCGGTTGAATCGGCATTGGCGCAACTGCCTGTTCGCGGCGTTCGCGTGCAGCAGTTGTCCACCGATGCGCCCAGTGATGCGTGGTTGCCCCTCTTGGCTCGGGTTCGCGCCGCATGAGGCAGGCCGGCGGACTCGTGCTGCGCGACATCCATCAACCGACTCCGCCGCCGTGGTGGCCGCCGGCGCCAGGCTGGTGGCTGTTGATGGCGGCCATGGTGCTGGTTGCGGTCGTCGTGCTGTGGTTCAGATGGCGGCGCCGCCAGCGGATGCGAGTGTTGGCGTCGATGTTCGACGAAGCGGTGTCGCGCGCGCACACGCCGCCGGCGCAGATTGCGGCCATGTCTGAGCTGCTGCGCCGCGCCGCTCGGCGCCGGGATCCCGATGCCGACAAGCTGCTTGGTGACGATTGGCTGCGGTTCCTGGACAGCGGATTACAGCCACCGGTTTTCGCCACGGGCGCCGGCGCCCTGCTGAGCGATGCTGGTTTCCGCCGCGATGTCGCCGCGGATGAAGTCGATGCGCTGCGGCCGATCGCGCGGATGCGGTTCATGGAATGGATGGCGACGTCATGAATGCCTTGTTGGCGTCCTTGTCGCTGGACGGATTCGCATGGCCATGGCTACTGCTGGCCTTGCCATTGCCCTGGCTGGCCCATCGCCTGTTGCCGGCTGTCCGTGATGCATCGCCCGCATTGCGGGTTCCCTACGGTCAGCGCCTGGAGCCGATCGCCGCGGCGGGCGGCGTCGCACGTGGAACAGGCATCGGTGCATTGGCGTGGCTGGCCTGGGCATTGCTGTGCGTCGCGGCGGCACGTCCGCAGCAACTGGGCGACATCGTGCAGCCGCCACAGGCCGGGCGCGACCTGATGCTCGCCGTCGATCTGTCCGGAAGCATGAGCGAGGACGACATGGTGCTGGGTGGCCAGCCGGTCGATCGCCTCACCGCCGCCAAGGCAGTGCTGGCCGACTTCCTGGATCGTCGCGCCGGCGATCGCGTCGGACTGCTGGTGTTCGGCGATCGCGCCTACACGCTGACACCGATGACGATGGATCTCGCATCCGTGCGCGATCAACTGGGCGACAGTGTCGCCGGACTCGCCGGCCAGGCGACGGCCATCGGCGATGCCATCGGCCTGGCCGTCAAGCGCCTGAAATCGCAACCCGCGTCGCAGCGCGTGTTGATCCTGCTGACCGATGGCGTCAGCAACGCCGGCATGCTCGATCCGCTCAAGGCCGCGCAGCTGGCGCATGACGAAGGCGTCCGCATCCATACCATTGGCTTTGGCGGTGAAGGCGATTCGCTGTCGGTGTTCGGCATTCCGCTGCATGTTCCCGGCGGCGACGACACCGACATGCCGACGCTGCAACGCATTGCGGACATCACCGGTGGCAAGTCGTTCCGGGCGCGCGATACCGAGGAGCTTGCAGGGATCTATTCCGAGATCGATCGCCTGGAACCGGTGAAGCGCCCGGGACAAAGCGTGCGTCCACGCATCGAACGGTATCCATGGCCGCTGGCAGCCGCGCTGCTGTGCGGACTGCTTGCCGTCGCGTGGCCACGGCGGGTGCGTCCTTGAGTGCGTTGTTGACCACCGCGACGTCCTTGCACTGGTTGCGCCCGCACTGGTTGTGGGCGCTGGCGGCGCTGCCCGTGCTTGCGCTGTGGTGGCGCGCGCGATGGCGGCAGCGCAATGCCTGGCGCGACATCGTCGATCCGCACCTGCTCGGCCACCTGCTTGACGGCAACGTGCAGGCACGCGCGATGGGTGGGCTCTGGCTTGGCCTGCTGGCGGGGGCGCTGGCGATCTGCGCGCTGGCCGGACCCTCCTGGCGGCGTGCCCCGCAGCTCCAGTGGCAAAACCGGGCGCCGCTGCTGATTGCGCTGGACCTGTCGACGGCAAGCCTGGCGAACGACCTTCCGCCCTCGCGCCTGCTGCAGGCGCGCGCCAAGATTGCAACGCTGCTGCAGTCTCGCGCCGGTGGGCAGGTCGGGCTGGTCGCCTTCGCCGACGATGCCTTCACCGTTGCGCCATTGACGGATGACGCGGCCAATGTCGCGCTGTTCCTGGACGCGCTCTCGCCCGATGTCATGCCGGTCGACGGCAGTCGTGCGGACCGCGCGATCGCCCGGTCGGGGACATTGCTGCGGCAGGCGGGCTTCGCGCATGGCGACATCGTGCTGCTGACCGACCATGCCGACGGCGCCGCTCGCGACGCAGCCGCGGCGGCCTCCCGTCAGGGCGACCGTGTCTCGGTGCTTGGAATGGGGACGTCGGCCGGCGCCGCCTATCGCGATGCAGATGGTCGCATCGACCATGCCGGGCTCGATGCGACGTCGCTGCGCCGACTGGCGTCGGCTGGTGGTGGCGCCTATGCATCGATGACGCCGGGCAATGAGGACCTGGCAGCGCTCGGCATCCTCGATCCCTCGCGCGCCAGCGCCATGGCGGCGCAGGGCAGCAAGACGCTCGTCTGGCTGGACCAGGGTTACTGGCTGCTGCCGCCGTTGATGCTGCTTGCGCTGCTGGCCTTCCGCCGTGGCCGGGGACTGGCGGTCGTGCTGCTGCTGTGCATGGCATTGCCGTGGCAGCCGGCGCAGGCGTCGGCGCGCGACTGGTGGCTGCGCCCCGACCAGCAAGCGCATGCGCGCATCGAGCAGGGTGCTCAGGCGTATCGCAGGGGCGATTACGCCAAAGCGCAGGCCTTGTGGCGCGGCGTCGGCGATGCGGATGCCGCCTACAACCGCGGCAATGCATTGGCGCGCCAGGGCGACTACGACCAGGCCGTCGCCGCCTACGACGAAGCGTTGCGGCTGCAACCAGGCATGGCCGATGCGATCGCGAACCGGCGTGCAGTGGACGCGGCGCGCAAGCGCAAGCCGCCTTCCGGACAGGAGCCGGGTCAGTCATCGGGACAGGGCAAATCGCAACAAAGCGGGCAGCAACAGAGCGGGCAGCAACAGCAGCAGGGTGGACAGCAGCAAGGCTCGCAGCAGACGCCGCAACAGGCAGGCCAGCAACAGGCAGGCCAGCAACAGGGCAGGCAACAGGCGCAGCCGCCAGACGCCGCGAAGGCGGCCGACGCGGCGACCCAACGCCAGGCCGACGCGATCCAGCGCGCGCGCATGCAGCAGGCATTGGCGAAGGCGACAGCAGGCGCGGACGGCAAACGCGATGGGCAGCAACCACGGCACGAGGAGACCCGCGCCGAGCGCGAACGTCGACTGGCCAACGACGCCTGGCTGCAACGGGTGCCGGACGATCCCGGCGGATTGTTGCGGGCGAAGTTCCGGCTCGAATACGAGCGCCGACAGGAGGAGGGCAGGTGATGTCACGCATGGTCGTCCGCGCCCTCTTGTTGCTGGCATTGTCGATGCAGCTTGCCGTGGCGTCGGCGCAGACGCGCGCGTGGCTGGATCGCGACCGCATCGCGCTGGGCGAAACCACGACGCTGAACATCGAGACCGACCAGGCGCTGGCGTCGTCGCCCGATTACTCGGCATTGATGGGCGACTTCCAGGTCAGCGGAAACACCAGCAGCCGCCAGTTCGAGATGGTCAACGGCGTGGTGCATTCGCATGTCCTGTTTGCCGTTGCGCTGCAGCCGCGTCGCGAAGGATTGATCGCGATCGCGCGCGTGCCGGTCGGCAACGAGCGCATCCAGCCCTTGACGCTGACCGTCACCGCGTCGACGGCGACACCGGCCCGGGCGGGGGATCCGGTATTCATCGAAAGCGAGGCCGATGCGCAGGAGCCCTATGTGCAGCAGGCAGTGGGCTTCACCGTGCGTCTGTATTACGCCGGCCCGATTTCCGGACAACTCGACCAGCCCGAACCCGACGGCGCGACGCTCCAGCGCGTCGGTGAGGACGCCCAGTACACCCGCCAGGTCGGCACGCACACCTACAACGTGCTGGAACGCCACTTCCTGCTGATCCCCGAGCGCAGCGGCACGCTGACCATCCCCGCCGCGCATTTCCGCGGGACGGGCGCCGAAGGATTCTTCGACGACCTGATCGGCAATGGCGGTCGACCCCTGCGCGCGGACAGCGCCCCGCGTTTCCTGCGCGTGCTGCAGGCGCCCGCGGATGCGCCGCAGCCCTGGTTGCCGCTGCGTGCGCTGGCATTGCGCTACCTGGAGGCGCCGCAACAGGCCCGCGCTGGCGAGGCCATCACGGTCACCGTGGAAGCCACTGCCGACGGTGCCACCAGCGCGCAGATGCCGCCGCTCCAGATGTCGGCGGACAACGGTGCGCAGGTCTTCGCCGAGCCTGCCCAGAGCGACGAGACGTTTTCCGAAGGACGTCCGAAAGTGCGCATGGTGCGCCGCTTTTCCATCGTGCCCGCTAGCGCCGGAACGCTGCACATCCGCGGACCGAACGTCGCATGGTGGGATGTACGTGCCGGCTTGCGGCGCACCGCATCGCTGCCGGACATCACTGTACCGGTGGCGCCGGGAGCCAATGGGTCTGGTGTTGCCTCGCCCCCGGCCGCCGACGCCGGCGCCGGCCGCAGCGCAGCGCCGCACGCTGGCATCCGTCTTCCCGGCGTGCAGGGCGCCGTGCAACCGTGGGCGTTGGCCACGGTCCTGTTCGCGATCGGCTGGTTGCTGACCCTGACCTGGGGATTGCACCGTCGCCAGGCATCAAGCGCCCCCGCGACACCTCAACCGGCCAGCGGGATCGGGCCGCCAGGCGCGTCGCTGGCTGACCTGAAGCGCGCGCTCGACCACGAGGATCTCGGCCGCGTCAGCGACGTGTTGTGCGCCTTGCGATCGCCACCCGCCGCGGACCTGGACGCGGTGCGCGCCGAACTGGATGCGCCTGCGCAGATCGCCGCGGTGGATGCGCTGCAGCGGGCGCGCTGGGGCGATGGCGACGGCGTCGGTGCGCGGGCCGCACTGCGCGATGCCTTCAGGCGCGGGCCGCGCTGGCGTCGCGCCGTCGAATCCGTTGCGAAGGAGCCGCTGCCGCCGCTGTATCCGCAGGACTGATCGCACGCGTGCTACGTCGGCGCTGGCTCCAGCCGGGGAAGTTCGCAACGCAGCAACAGGTGCCCGTTATCGGACAGTGCCGACAGGGTGCCGCCATGCGCTTCGGCGATTCCACGGGCGAGCAGCAGGCGCAGGCCCAATCCCTCGTCGTAGGGCTCGGCCTGTGGTTGCTCGAGCAGCAACGCCAGCTGGT
>JBBRHT010000058.1:0-9648 GCA_038222295.1 Lysobacterales bacterium | reverse complement strand
ATGCGCGCGAAGGCAAGCCCGCGCGCGTGATCGCCAAGATGAATGCCCTCAACGAACCGCAGGTCATCCGCGCGCTGTACGCCGCATCCCAATCCGGCGTGCAGATCGACCTCATCGTGCGCGGGGCGTGCACCCTTCGACCGGGCGTGCCGGGTGTTTCGGAAACCATCCGCGTGCGCTCGATCATCGGCCGGTTCCTGGAGCACAGCCGGGTGTACTGGTTCCAGAACAACGACGCGCCCGAGTTGTATTGCGCCAGCGCCGACTGGCTGGAGCGCAACCTGCTGCGCCGCGTCGAGACCTGCTTCCCCCTGCTGGAGCCGGAGCTGGCGGCGCGCGCCAAGGAAGAAGCGCTGGACAACAACCTGATGGACAACCTCAACGCCTGGGAGCTGCGAGCCGACGGCGTGTATGCGCGCCTGCATCCGGGCGACGATGCCATGCCGCATTCGACGCAGGCATCGCTGCTGGCCAAGCTCTGCGGGACGAGCTCGTGAACGACACCCACCTGTTCGTGCGGTCGGCGGCGCTCCCACTGCGCGATGGCGACCTGCTGGCCGCGATCGACCTGGGATCCAACAGCTTCCACATGGTGGTGTCGCGTTACGTGCTGGGGCAGTTGCGCGTCGTCGACCGCCTGCGCGAGATGGTGCGACTGGCCGAAGGCCTGGACAGCAAGCGCGAACTCAAGCCGGAAGTCCGCCAGCGCGCGCTGGAGTGCCTGTCGCGTTTCGGGCAGCGCCTGCGCGACATCCCCCCGCAGTGCGTCCGCGCCATCGCCACCAATACCGTCCGCCAGCTCGCGTCGCCGCAATCGTTCCTGGTTCCGGCCGAGACCGCGCTCGGACACACGATCGAAGTCGTCTCGGGTCGCGAGGAAGCCCGCCTCGTCTATCTGGGCGTCGCGCATGCGCAGCCACCCAAGCCCGACGACCTGCGCCTGGTGATCGACATCGGCGGCGGCTCGACCGAATGCATCATCGGCACCGGATTCGACGCGCTGGAGCGCGAAAGCCTGCAGGCCGGGTGCGTCGCCAGCACCCGTCGTTTCTTCGCCGACGGCAAGCTGTCCAACAAGCGATGGAAGGACGCGCTCACCGAAGTCACCGCGGAATTCCAGCAGTTCGCCGGCGTCTACCGGCAGCTGGGCTGGGACGAAGCGCTGGGTTCATCGGGCACCAACAAGGCGATCGGCGCCATCTGCCTGGCGATGAAGTTGACCAAGGGCGAGATCACCGCCGACGCCCTGGCGCAGGTGCGCGAACGCCTGCTGATGGCCGGCCGCATCGATGCGATCGACCTGCCCGCGTTGTCGGCCGAACGCAAGCCGATCATCGCCGGCGGGCTGCTCGTGCTGGAATCCGCCTTCGCCGCGCTGGGCTTGCAGCGCATGGGCGTGAGCAAGGCGGCGCTGCGCGAAGGCGTCCTCCACGACATGGTCGGACGCGGCAGCGGCGCCGACCCGCGCGATGCATCCGTGCACGCCCTGATGCAGCGCTACGGCATCGACGCCGCGCAGGCGGCGCGCGTGGAGGCGACGGCGATGATGCTCTTCGACCGGGTGCAGGGCGCCTGGCACCTGGATCGAGACGATCGCCTGCTGCTCGCCTGGGCGGCACGCCTGCATGAGCTCGGCCTGGCCATCGCGCACAGCCAATACCAGGTGCACGGCGCGTACATCCTGGAGCATTCGGACATCGCCGGATTCTCGCAACAGGAGCAGCGCTCGCTGGCGGCGCTGGTGCGCACGCATCGTCGCGGCATCCCGAAGTCCGCCTTTGCCGCGCTGCCGGACCGGTTGCAGGTATCGGCCCGTCGCACCGCGGTGCTGTTGCGGCTGGCGGTGCTGTTCCGGCGCTCGCACGAGCCCGATGCGGAACCGGACATGCGCCTCGTCGCCGACGGCGACGCGTTGTCGTTGTCGCTGCCGCGACGCTGGCTTGATGCCAGGCCACTGCTGGCCAGTGACCTGGCCACCGAGATCCGGGAATTACCCGCGCTGGGCGTCCGCTTGTCGCTCGACACGCAGTTGCCGGCGAAGGCCTGACGGCACCGCGCCCGCCACGCAATTGCATTCCAGGCCGCGCCGCAGCCTTCGCAACGAATGCTGGAATGCCGGCGTCGCCGCGCCGACAATGCAGCAATGAACTACCGGCACGCCTTCCACGCAGGCAACCACGCCGACGTGCTCAAGCACGTCGTGCTGCTCGCCCTGTGCGACGCGCTGGTGCGCAAGCCCGCGCCTGTCTTCGCACTGGATACCCACGCCGGCCGCGGCCTGTATGCGCTGGATTCGGACTCGGCATTGCGCACCGGCGAGGCAGCGCAGGGCATCGACCGCGTGCTCGCGGCGCCGTCCGGCGACCCGGCGATCCAGCGCTACGTCGCAGCGATCCACGCCTGCCGCGACCAGCACGGTGAGCACGCGTATCCCGGATCGCCCTGGCTGCTCGCGCATGCGCTGCGCGCGAGCGACCGCATCGCCTGTTGCGAATTGCAACCCGACGAAGCCGCCGCGCTCAAGGCGACCATGGCCGGGGATCGCCGCGTCGCCGTGCACCAGCGCGATGGCTACGCGGCGATGAAGGCGCTGCTGCCGCCGGTGGTTGGCAGTCAACGATTCGCGCGCGGGCTGGTGCTGGTCGATCCACCCTACGAGGCGCAGCTGGACGAATTCGCCAGTGTGTTTTCCGCGCTGCGCGACGGACTGGATCGCTGGCCGCAGGCGACCTGCCTGCTCTGGTACCCGATCAAGCAGCGCCGCAGCCTGCAGCCGTTCTACCGCAGCGCTGCGGCCCTGCCGGCGAAGTCCGTGTTGATCGCCGAGCTGCTGGTGCGGCCGGACGATTCGCCCTTGCGGATGAACGGCAGTGGCCTGTTGCTGCTCAATCCGCCCTACCAGTTCGAGTCCGGCCTGGCCATGACGCTGCGCGCGCTGGCAGCGATGCTGGAACCCCGCGCCCCGGCGCCGCGCGTCGAGATGCTGCGCGCGGGCTAGAAGGCGTGCGGCCGCGTCAGATCCCGGCCTTGATATCGGGCTCGAAGAAACTCCAGCGCACGTCGGGGAACTCTTCCTTCAGCGCCCGCTCGATCGTATTGATCTGCACGGCCAGCGAGCGCGCGCTCTGCTCCTCGCTCATTTCCGCCTGCACCGACACCAGCATGTCGTTGCCCAGCTGCAGCGTGATCAGGCTGATCACGTTGCCGATCTCGGGCCGGTCGTCGAGGAACCTGCGCATCTGCGCCTGCACCGACGGGTCCACACTCTGGCCAATGAGCATCGCCTTGATCTGGATGGCGACGAACACCGCCACCACGATCAGCAACGCGCCGATCGCGATGGTGCCGAGCGCGTCCCACATCGGGTTGCCCGTCACCACGGTGGCCAGCACCGCAACGAGGGCGACGCTCAGGCCGGCCATCGCCGCAAGGTCTTCGCCGACGATGACGATCAATTCGGCTTGCCGGCTCTGGCGGAACCAGCGCCACAGGCTGCGGCCCCGCCGTTCGACGGCCGCTTCCTGCAGCGCGGCGCGGGTCGAGAACGCCTCGGCAACGATCCCGAACGCCAGCACGCCAACCGCCCATCCCCACCGCCTGAGCGGTTCGGGGTTGTGCAGCTTGTGCCAGCCCTCGTATAGCGAAAACATCCCGCCGACGGTGAACAACATGACTGCCACGAGGAACGACCAGAAATAAATCGCCCTGCCCTGTCCCAGCGGATACTCCGGCGAGGCCGGGCGGCGAGCCTGCTTCATCCCCAGCAGGAGCAGCAGCTGGTTGCCGCAATCGGCCAGCGAATGCACGGTCTCGGCCAGCATCGCGCTGGATCCGGTGAAGAAGGCGGCCACGCCCTTTGCGCAGGCAATGGACAGGTTTGCACCGAGGGCGAAGAGGATTGCGCGAGTCGATTCGCCTTTTCCGGCCATGAAAGTCCTGTCAAGGAAATGGAAAATTTCCGTTCACCGATCGATATCGGCTGCGGGCGCGGAGTCTAGCAAAGCGACCTGGATCACAAATGTGAGTAGCGCTTCACCTGAGCCATGCGAGGATCGGTCATGGCCGCCAGAAACCGACTCCCGCCGTGGCACGAGATGCAGCACCTGTCCAATGGTCGCGACGTCCTGATCCGCCCCATCCGACCCGATGACGCGCAGCCCCTGCGCGCGGCATTCCCGCTGCTCGAACCCGACGAAGTGCGCGTGCGCATGCAGTCGTCGATGGCGGAATTATCGGCGGAAATGGCCGACAAATTGTCGCGCCCGGATCCGCGCAGCGAATTCGCCATCGTCGTCGCCGAACCCCTGCCACCGGGCGAAGCCATGGTCGGCGCCGTTGCGCGGGCAACCATCGTGCCGGGCGGACGCGATGTCGAATTCGCGATCCTGGTCAGTCGCTTCATCGGCGGCATGGGCCTTGGCCGTCACCTGATGCGACGCCTCGTGCGCTGGGCGCGTGGCAAACAGGTGGATCGCATCTACGGTGACGTGCTCGCGCAGAACCAGCCGATGCTTTCTCTGGCGCAGTCGCTGGGCTTCCACAGCGAAGCCTCCAGCGAGCCGGGCATGGTCCGGCTGGTGCTCGACCTGCAGCCCGCCAAGGGCTGATCGGCGCAGGCAACGCACCTGCCCGCTGGACATCGCCACGGTGCCAGGCCTGTTGCCCGGCAACCCGGCCTCGAGGGCCGTCAAGTAAACTCCAAGACCGATGCGCTGGCAGCGAAAGACTGCCGGCGCTGCACTTGTTGAGGCCCTCGATTCCATGTCCAAGCCCGCAGCAACATCGACCGCATCCCCATCGCCGCCCCTGCCCAGGGCCGGGCAGCAGCGCGTGTACTGGCACGCGCCCGCGTCGGCTTCGGCGCTTGCGCACCATCTTGCCGCCGCCGCAAGCGCGCATGACGGACCGTTGCTCGTCATCGCGCGCGACAACCACACCGCGCAACAGATCGAGAGCGACCTGCGCACGTTGCTGGTCCGCGAACTGCCCGCGGGACAGGCGCAGTGGCCGCCGATCCTGCACTTCCCCGACTGGGAAACGCTGCCCTACGATCGCTTCAGCCCGCACCCGGATATCGTCAGCCAGCGACTGGCCGCATTGCACCGCATGCCGACGCTGGATCGCGGCATCGTCGTGGTGCCGGTGCAGACATTGCTGCAGCGACTGGCGCCGCTGCGGCACGTCGCTGGTGGCAGCTTCGACCTCAAGCTCGGCGATCGGCTGGACCTGGATGCCGAGAAGCGCCGGTTGGAAGGCGCTGGTTATCGCAACGTGCCGCAGGTGCTCGATCCGGGCGACTTCGCCGTGCGTGGCGGCCTGCTGGACGTGTACCCGATGGGCGCCGAGCAGCCGTTCCGCATCGAACTGCTGGACGACGAGATCGACACCATCCGCGTGTTCGACCCGGAATCGCAACGCTCACTGGAGAAGATCGAAGCGATCCACCTGCTGCCCGGGCGCGAGGTGCCGCTGGACGAGGTCGCGCTCAAGCGCGCGCTCGATGCGCTACGCGACCGCTTCGACATCGACACCCGGCGCAGCACGCTGTACCAGGACCTGAAATCCGGCCTGGCCCCCGCGGGCGTCGAGTACTACCTGCCCTTGTTCTTCCAGTCGACGTCGACGCTGTTCGATTACCTGGGCGCCAACATGCTCCCCGTCCTTGGCGAAGGTGCACTGGAAGCAGCCGAACACTTCTGGGCACAGACCGCCGAGCGCTACGAACAGCGTCGCCACGACGTCGAGCGCCCGCTGCTTCCGCCCGACGCCCTGTACCTGGCGCCCGAGGCCTTGCGCGAACGACTCAACCAGTCCGCGCGCATCGATGTGTGCGGCGAAGGCCACCCGCAACGCGAGCGTGCACAGTCACTCGGCGACCAGCCGGTTCCGCCATTGCCACTGGTCGTGCGAGACCACGCCGGAGCGGAGGCACTCAAGTCATTCGTCGGCAGTTATCCCGGCCGCGTGCTGGTCGCAGCGGATTCGGCCGGACGACGCGAGGCGCTGATCGAAATCCTGCACGCCGCGGGACTGCAGCCGCAGGTGCTGCCGAACTTCCAGAGCTTTGCCGGTGGAGAAGCGATACCCCTCGCAAGCTTCGCCATCGCCGTGGCACCGCTGGACGACGGCTTTGCGCTGACGACTCCCGCCATCGCGGTGCTGACCGAGCGCCAGTTGTTCCCCGAGCGCGCCAATCAGCCACGCCGGCGCAAGCGCGCCGGTCGCGAACCCGAAGCGATCATCCGCGACCTGGGCGAGCTCACCGAAGGCGCCCCGATCGTGCACGAGGACCATGGCGTGGGACGCTATCGCGGCCTGGTCATGCTCCAGGCCGGCGGCATGCCCGGCGAATACCTGGAGATCGAATACGCCAAGGGCGACCGCCTGTACGTGCCGGTCGCGCAGCTGCACCTGATCAATCGCTACTCAGGCGCGTCGGCCGAGACCGCGCCGCTGCATTCGCTGGGCGGCGAACAATGGTCGAAGGCCAAGAAGAAGGCGGCCGAAAAGGTCCGCGATGTCGCCGCCGAACTGCTCGAAATCCAGGCCAGGCGACACGCGCGCCAAGGGCTGGCGATCGATGTCGATCGCTCGATGTACGAGCCGTTCGCAGCGACGTTTCCCTTCGAGGAAACCGTCGACCAGCTCAGCGCGATCGAGGCCGTCATTGGCGACCTCGCCTCCTCGCGGCCGATGGACCGCGTGGTCTGCGGCGACGTCGGCTTCGGCAAGACCGAGGTCGCCGTGCGCGCCGCGTTCGTCGCCGCCGCGGCGGGCAAGCAGGTCGCCGTGCTGGTGCCGACCACGCTGCTGGCCGAACAGCACTACCGCAACTTCCGCGACCGATTCGCCGACTGGCCGTTGCGCGTGGAAGTGCTGTCGCGTTTCAAGTCACCCAAGGAGATCAAGGCGGAGATCGCCAAAATCGCCGATGGCACGCTCGACGTCATCGTCGGCACGCACCGGCTGCTGCAGAAGGACGTGCGCTTCAAGGACTTGGGCCTGGTCATCGTCGACGAGGAGCAGCGATTCGGCGTGCGGCAGAAGGAAGCGCTGAAGGCACTGCGTGCCAACGTGCACCTGCTCACACTGACGGCGACACCAATCCCGCGCACGCTCAACATGGCCATGGCCGGCCTGCGCGACCTCGCCATCATCGCCACGCCACCTGCGCACCGGCTGGCGGTGCAGACCTTCGTCGTGCCATGGGACGACGCACAACTGCGCGAGGCCTTCCAGCGCGAACTCGCGCGCGGTGGCCAGGTGTACTTCCTGCACAACGACGTGGAGTCCATCGGCCGCATGCAGCGCGAGCTGCAGGACCTGGTGCCGGATGCGCGCATCGGCATCGCCCACGGCCAAATGCCGGAACGCGAGCTGGAACGCGTCATGCTCGAGTTCAACAAGCAACGCTTCAACGTGCTGCTGTGCACGACGATCATCGAATCCGGCATCGACATCCCCAACGCCAACACCATCGTCATCAACCGCGCCGACAAGTTCGGCCTGGCCCAGTTGCACCAGTTGCGTGGTCGCGTCGGCCGTTCGCACCACCGCGCCTATGCCTACCTTGTCGTACCCGACCAGCGCAGCATCACCAGCGATGCGCGCAAGCGCCTTGACGCAATCGCCTCGATGGACGAGCTGGGCGCCGGCTTCACCCTCGCCACGCACGACCTGGAGATCCGCGGCGCCGGCGAACTGCTGGGCGAAGACCAGAGCGGACAGATGGCCGAAGTCGGCTTCAGCCTCTACACCGAGCTGCTCGAGCGCGCAGTGCGCAGCATCCGCCAAGGCAAGCTGCCCGATGCCGACGTGCAGGATTCACGCGGGGCCGAGGTGGAGCTCAACATTCCCTCGCTGATTCCGGACGATTACCTTCCGGATGTGCACACGCGACTGACGCTCTACAAGCGCATCAGCTCGGCGCGCGACGGCCATGCGCTTCGCGAGCTGCAGGTGGAGATGATCGACCGCTTCGGCCTGTTGCCCGATCCGGCCAAGCACTTGTTCGCCATCGCCGACCTCAAGCTGCAGGCGACACGACTGGGCATCCGCAAACTGGACCTGGGTCCGGTGAGTGGCCGATTGCAATTCGAGAGCAAGCCCAACGTCGATCCGATGACCGTGATCCAGCTGATCCAAAAGCAGCCGAAGCACTACGCCCTGGACGGCCCGGAGAAATTGCGGATCAAGCTGGAACTTCCCGATGCGGCGAGCCGGCTTCAGGCGGCAAGGGGGTTGCTGGCGTCGCTGGCGCCGAGTGGGTGATCCCTGCCGGACTGCGCACCCCATGGCCGCTTCCACGCACGACACCGGCGCTCAACCACAGCGATCCAGCGGGCTGACAACGCCACCCGCACCGCGATTGAGCACGTGCGTGTAGATCTGGGTGGTCGCCACGTCCTTGTGGCCCATGAGTTCCTGGATCGTCCGGATATCGGCGCCCGCCTCCAGCAGGTGCGTGGCGAATGAATGCCGCAACGTATGCGGACTGACCGGCTTCTTGATTCCCGCCAGGCGCGCCGCGTTCGACACCGCGCGTTGCAACACCTTCTCGTCCAGGTGATGGCGTTTCTGGTTGCCGTCGAGCGGATCAATCGCCCGCCGGGTCGCCGGGAACATGTATTGCCAGCCAAGTTCCATCGGCGCGCCCGGATATTTTCTGGCCAAGGCATATGGCAAGGACACCGCGCCGAAGCCGGCATCCAGATCCGCCGCGTGGACGACGCGGGCGTCCTCGATCTGCCGCAGTAACGCGTCGCGTAGGGACGCCGGCAGGACCGTCCGTCGATCCTTTGCACCCTTCCCCTCGCGCACGGTGATTTCGTTGCGCGCGATATCAACGTCCTTGACTCGCAAGCGCATGCATTCCATCAGGCGCAAGCCACTGCCATAGAGCAAGCTGGCCATGAGCCAATCCCTGCCGGACAGGCTGCGCAGCAGCAGTGTCACCTCGCCCCTGGACAACACCACCGGCAAGCGTCGCGAGCCCTTTGCCCGCACGACGTTTTCCATCCATGGCAGCTTGATCGCCAGCACTTCGCGATACAGGAACAAAAGCGCTGACAGCGCCTGGTTCTGGGTGCTCGCAGACACGCGGCCACGGGTGGCCAGGTCCGTCAGGAACGCCTCCAGCGCCGCCCCACCAAGCTCACGCGGATGCCGCAAGCCGTTGGCGTGGATGTAGCGACGCATCCATTGCAGGTAAACCTGCTCGGTGCGGATGCTGTAATGCTTCAACCGCATCCTGGCGCGGGCCTGCTCGAGCAGCCGCGGCTCAGGCGCGGGCCCCGCCGCGCTATCACTTATCGGTGCACCAACCGCACCCCGATAAGACTTATTTGAAGGAATAGCCCACCCCCGATGCCGTGGCATTGGAGATACTTTGGAACGAGTCCCAGGTCGCGTCAGTCGGGTTAAGCATCTAACGCGAGTAGGTTTTTCCCGATTTGACCTCTCAACGCCGAACGTCGACACTTGGGTCAAATACCCCGTACTGGGGTCTACTAGGTGTTAGACGCCAGAAGCATCGGCAATGAGATGTGGGATCCGGCAGCACGCCGGTCCAGGCTCGGTGGAGTTGCAGCTACACGAACACCGTCGCGGTCGGTTCGGTTGGTTCCATAAGCGCGCTCATGGGTCCTC
>JBBRHT010000057.1:0-9794 GCA_038222295.1 Lysobacterales bacterium | reverse complement strand
TGGTCCACCTGGCTGTTGAAACGCGCCAGGCGCAGCGCCGCGCAGGCGGCATAGAGGAAGGCGGTGAGCCAGCCGATCTTGCCGGGGGTGACCCCGTCCAGGCGCAAGGACGACAGCGCCCAGTAGTACATCACCAGGGCCGGCGCCATGCCGAAGCTGACCAGGTCGGCCAAGGAGTCGTACTGCACGCCGAACTCGGTCTGGGTATTGGTCAGTCGCGCGACCCGTCCGTCGATGCCGTTCAGGATCGCGGCGACGAAGATCGCAATGCAGGCCGCCTCGAAACGGCCCTGCGAGGCGGCGATGATCGCGAAGAACCCGCCGAACAGCCCGCCGGTGGTGAACAGGTTGGGCAACAGGTAGATCCCCCTGCGGCGCGGTACTGCCCGCCGCCCAGCGCGATCGGCAGCCTGCTCGTCGGTGTCTTCGTTCATGTCCGGAGTTTAGCGGGCTTGCACCGGGGACGGCGCGATGCTGCAATCGAGTCTCCTTCGTGCACGAGAATCCCGATGACCACCAGGATATTGCCGGCACTGTTCGCGGCCTCGCTGCTGCTTGGTTGCGCCGCGCTGGCCCACGCCGCCGGCCTGTATCAGTGGAAGGACGCAAAAGGCGTGACCCATTTCGCCGATGCGCCGCCGCCCAAAGGGCACTTCACCGCGCGTGATGTCCGTCCCGGCGATGCCGCGCTACCCGCGCCGGATGCCGCGAAACCCACCCCGGCAAGCAGCAATTGTTCCCTCGCCCAGGCCAACCTCAAGCTGCTGCAGGCCGGCGGGGCGATTGGCGTGGACGCCAATGGCGACGGCAAGCCCGATGCGGCAATGACGGCCGACGAGCGCGTGAAGCAGACCGAACTGGCCGAGAAGAACATCGGCGCGTTCTGCACCAACGGGGCACCCGCCGCGTCCCCATGAGAGCGGCCTGGGCGATCGCCGCCGGGCTTGCCCTGGGCGTAGGCGCCGCCTGGTGGTTGTCGCGCGAATCGCCGGGCGCCGAACACCTGCGGCGCGCCCGCGCCGAGCACGCCGCCGCCGCCAGCGCCCGCGACGCCATCCCATCGCTGTATCGCTGGCGCGACGCCAATGGCGTGCTGCAGGTCACGGACAGGCCGCCGAAGGGCGTCCGCTATGAGCGCATCGGCCAGCGCCCACGCGACGGTATCGAGGTTCGCGGCGACCGTCCGCAAGACCACTGACAGGCGCATGGCAGAATGACGGCCCCCTCGCGTGAGCCGTCCCGATGCGCCTGTCGCAGTTCCACCTCCGAACGAGCAAGGAAACGCCCGCCGACGCCGAGATCGTCAGCCACAAGCTGATGCTCAAGGCCGGCATGCTGCGCAAGCTGGCCGCTGGCATCTACACCTGGTCGCCGCTGGGGCTGCGCGTGCTGCGCAAGGTCGAGCGCGTGGTGCGCGAGGAAATGGACCGTGCCGGCGCGATCGAACTGCTGATGCCGACCATCCAGCCGAAAGAGCTCTGGGAAGAGACCGGGCGCTGGCAGAAGTTCGGCCCGCAACTGCTGAAGATCAAGGATCGCAAGGACGCCGACTACTGCTACGCCCCGACCGCGGAGGAAGTCATCACCGATTTCGCGCGGCAGGAGCTCGCCAGCTACAAGCAGCTGCCGGTGAACTTCTACCAGATCCAGACCAAGTTCCGCGACGAGATCCGTCCACGTTTCGGCGTGATGCGCGCGCGGGAATTCCTGATGAAGGATGCGTACTCGTTCCATGCCGACGAGGCTTCGCTGGATGCCGGATACCGCAACATGTACGACACCTACGGCCGTATCTTCACGCGCCTGGGATTGAAGTTCCGTGCGGTGTTCGCCGATACCGGGGCGATTGGCGGTAGTGCGTCGCATGAGTTCCACGTGCTGGCGGATTCCGGCGAGGACGCCATCGCGTTTTCCGACGGCTCCGACTACGCGGCGAACGTCGAATTGGCCGAAGCCGTATCGCCCGGCGCAAGGCCGGCCCCGAATGACACGATGCAGAAGGTCGCAACGCCGGTGCAGAAGACCTGCGAGGACGTGGCCGCCCTGCTCGGCATTCCGCTGCAGCGCACGGTGAAGTCGGTCGCGTTGATGCGAACGTCGACCGATGGCCAGCCGGCGCTCGTGCTGGCCTTGATCCGCGGAGATCATTCGGTCAACGAGATCAAGTTGTCCAAGCTCGACGGGATGTCGGATTACCGGCTCGCGAACGAGCAGGAGATCATCGACCACCTTGGCAGCGAGCCCGGCTTCCTCGGGCCGGTTGCTCCCAGGCGGCCGATCCACGTGATCGCAGATCGCAGTGCGGCGGCGATGGCGGATTTCGTCGTGGGCGCGAACGCAGCGGGATTCCATCTGGCGGGCGTCAACTGGGGCCGCGACCTGCCCGAACCGGCCGTCGTCGCCGACATCCGCAACGCCATTGCCGGCGATGCATCACCCGATGGCAAGGGCGTACTCGGCATCGCGCGCGGCATCGAGGTGGGCCACGTGTTCGCGCTGGGCGACAAGTATTCCGAAGCAATGGGCTGCACGGTCCTCGATGCCGGCGGCAAGGCCGTGCATCCGCTGATGGGCTGCTACGGCATCGGCGTGTCGCGGATCGTGGCAGCCGCGATCGAGCAGAACCATGACGAGGCCGGCATCCTGTGGCCCGATGCGATGGCGCCGTGGCAGGTCGCGGTCTGCGTCATCAATCCGAAGAACGATCCGGCGATTGCGGGCGCGGCCGATGCGCTGTACCGCGAACTGGTCGACACGGGCGTCGATGCGGCGCTGGATGATCGTGGGTTGCGCGCCGGGGCGATGTTTGCCGATATCGAACTGATCGGGATTCCGCATCGGGTGGTTGTATCCGAGCGGGGGCTTGCGGCGGGGATGTTCGAGTATCGGGCGCGTTCGGGCAGCGAGTCGGAACAGCTGACGCGCGAGGCGTTGCTGGAGAAATTCCGCGGCGCCTGATTGCAGGCCTGACCGACCGCCTGCGGCGCTGCAACGCTTTCGCCGTTGGCGAGTTACTTTTCTTTGCAGGGCCAAAGAAAAGTAACCAAAAGAAAGGTCCTTCCGCTCAAGAGCACACCTTTATCGGTGTGGGCAGTGGCGATTTTCCGACTCGCCTTCCATGGCTCGGTCGGAAAACGGCGTCCATCCATGGACGCCGCCCTCCGGGTGGCGGTGTTGATTCGAATCCCAGGCTTCCTTGAAAGGACAGCGAGCGTTTGCGGCAGGATTCGCACACGTTGTGTCGCGCTGGCACAATCGCGGGATTCGCATCAGGAGAGTGCCATGTCGATCGACGTCACGCGGTTGTCCGTCAAGGAGCTTGACGCGCTCATCAACCAGGCGAAGAAGCGCAAGGCGACGTTGAGCAAGCGCAAGCCCGTCGCCGTGGTCCGGCAGAAGCTGACGCAGCTGGCGCGGGCGGAGGGCTACTCGATCGCTGAGCTCTTCGGCGGCGCACCTGCGGCGGCTCCGCGCCCGGTCAAGAGCGCCGGGAAAGCCAGCAGGTCCAAGGGCGTCTCCACGGGCAAGGTCGCGCCGAAATATCGCAATCCGTCCAATCCCGCCGAGACCTGGGCCGGCCGCGGGATGCAGCCAAAGTGGCTGGCCGCGGCGGTTGGCAAGGGCGGCAAGCTGGAGGACTACCTGATCCGTTGAACCGGCGGCATTGCGCAGATACGAAAACGCCGGCATGCGCCGGCGTTTTCTGTTGCCAGGGCGCTGATGCCAGCGCGGATCCACTCACGCGGGCAAGTCGAACAGCAACACGTCGGCGACCCCGGTGTCATCGCTGCCGCGCAATCGATGTGGTCCGCTTTCCTCGACGAATCCCAACGCGTCACCCGCCTGCAAGGCGTGGCCGTCAATGGTCGCGGCGCCACTTGCCACATGCAGCCAATAGCGTCGCCACGGCTCACAGGCGAATTCCACTTCTTCCCCGGCCGCCAGCAACGCGCTCCGTAGCCAGGCCTGCTGGCGGATCGCGATGCTGCCCGCGTCGCCACCGGGCGAAGCCAGCAGCGCCCAGCGACCGCGTCGATCCGACGGCGCGAACGTGCGCTGCGCATAGGCAGGCGCCGCATTGACACGGTCGGGTTGCAGCCAGACCTGCAGGAAGTGCACCGGCAGCGTCGTCGATGCATTGAACTCGCTGTGCTCGATGCCGTGCCCCGCGCTCATCCACTGCAGGTCGCCGGGATGGATGACCCCGCCTTGCCCACCGGCGCTGCTGTCCTTGTGCGACAAGGCACCGGACAGCACGTAGCTGAGGATTTCCATGTTGGCGTGGCGATGCGGCGGAAACCCGCCGCCGGGCGCCACCCGGTCCTCGTTGATGACGCGCAACGGGCCAAACCCCATCCACTCGGGATCGTGGTAGTGGCCGAAGGAAAAGGTATGGCGGCTGTCGAGCCAGCCCGCCTTGACGGTCCCGCGCGAGGCGGATGGACGTTCGATGATCATGCATGCCTCGACATTGGGGGCCGTGGGAACGATCGCGCGAGCAACGCCATCATTCGATGCGGCACACCTCGTCAAAACCCAGGCGCGGCGATCGCGCGAAGATGCTCGCCGGATCGCCATGGCCGAGGTTGACCAAGAAGTTGGAGCGAATGCGGGTACCAGCGAAGAACGCCGCATCGAGCCTGGCATTGTCGAAACCCGACATCGGTCCGCAATCCAGTCCCAGCGCGCGCGCGGCAAGCAGCAAGTAGGCGCCCTGCAGGCTGCTGTTACGCAGCGCGATGGTCGTCAGCTCCGCTTCGCCCTTGGTGTCGAACCACGACCTGGCATCGGTATGCGGGAACAGCACGGGCAGCTTGTCGAAGAACGCCAGGTCGTAGGCGACGATCACGGTCACCGGCGCCGCCATCGTCTTGTCGTGGTTGCCGGCGTCCAGCGTGGGCCCGAGCCTGGCTTTGGCTTCGGCCGACCGGACGAAGACGAAACGCGCCGGGCAGGAGTTGGACGTGGTCGGGCCGAACTTCATCACGTCGTACAGCGCACGCATCGTCTGGTCGCTGACCTCGCCGGAAAACGCGTTGTAGGTGCGGGCCTGCAGGAACAGCTGGTCCAGGGCTGGCGCGTCGAGCGCGGAGTGGGGCATGGCAGCATCCTTTGAAAAAGTCGCGCGCCACACGATGGCATTCGCCGGCGCGTGCGCGGGGTCGCAGTGTAGAGTGTCGCAAGGCGCATGTCGGTCAACGCAACGAAACGATTGGTCGCACGCATGGAACGATCCGCTCGCCCCGCGGTACGCGACACCGGCGCCGACGCCGACGCGGCGGTCACGCTGGCGTTGAGTGATGGCCGGGCGGGCAACGCGCGCCAGGCAGATGCCCTTGCCCGCGCCCTGGGGCTGGAGCCTGTCAGGACGCAGGTGCTGGCTGCCCGCTTGCCGTGGCGCGCCTGGGCACCCCTGGTCGCCCCCGGCAGTGCCCATGCCTTCGGCAGCGACTTTGCGTCATGGCTCGCCCATGCCCCGCGACTCGCGATCGGCTGCGGGCGACAGGCTGCACTGGCCACGCGGCTGCTGCGCGCTCACGGCTCGCGTGTCGTGCAGATCCTCGATCCGCGACTGGACCCGCGACACTGGGATCTGGTGATCACGCCACGGCATGATCGCCTGCAGGGCGACAACGTGCTGTCGACGCTGGGCAGCCTGCATCCCGTGGATGACCTGTGGTTGGCGCAGGGACGGGCCGTGTTTCCGACATTCGCACACCTGCCGCGACCACGCACGACCGTGCTGCTCGGCGCATCGAGCCGGCATGCGCCGCTGGACCGCGCAGCCTTCATGCGGATCGCGACGTTGCTGGATCGCGAGCGCGAGAACAGCGGCGGCAGCGTGATGCTGACCGCCTCGCGGCGCACGCCGACGGCCCTGCGCGCGGCGCTGCGGCGTCGCTTTGCACAGGTCCCCGGATCGGCATGGCTCGGCCCGGAAGACGGAACGAATCCCTATGCCGGGCTGCTCGGATGGGCTGATCGCATCGTGTGCTCACCCGACTCGGTCAACATGATCTCCGAGGCCTGCGCCACGACCGTGCCGGTATACGTCTTCGAGCCTGATCGCGCGCGCGGCAGGTTGCGCCTGTTCATCGACACGCTGATGGACCGCGGCCGCATCCGGCCGCTCGATGCCACGATGCGGCCCTTCGCCGTGTCGCCCCTGCTCGAGACGGCCCGGGTCGCCGCCGAAGTCAGGCAGCGGCTGGGCTGTTAGCCGGCGACAAGCCCGGCAGCGCGCGTCGCTTCGATGATCGCCGCCCGCGCGGCCGAGATGGCATCGGTCTGCGCCGTGATCCGCGCGCGCCGGTCCAGCGTGCAGCGCAGTCCGGCGTCCAACAGCACCGCGTGCGCCTCCAGCAGCGCTGCACACGCTGGCTGATTGAGCAGACCCGCCTCGCACAGCACGGCCAGCAGTCCCGGCGTATCGCGCGGGACGAGCAACGCAGGCACCGCGTGGGCTTCGCGCAGGACGAGGTATTGCAGCAGGAATTCCAGGTCGACCAGCCCGCCCTCGCCCTGCTTCAGGTCAAATCGGCCAAGGCGATCGCCGCGATCGGAGCGATCCAGTTCGGCGCGCATCTTCGCCCGCATGCCGGCGACGTCAGCGCATAGCGATCGCGGATCGCGCGCCAGCGACAGCGTGCGCATTCGCGTGTCCTCGAAAGCCGCACACAGTTTCGCATCGCCGGCCACGCAGCGCGCGCGCACCAGCGCCTGGTGTTCCCAGGTCCACGCGCGCTCGCGCTGGTAGTCGGCAAACCCGGACAGGGTCGAGACCAGCAGGCCCTTGGCGCCGTCGGGACGCAGGCGCACGTCGACGTCGAACAGGCGCCCCGCGCCGGTCACCGTGCCGAGCAATGCGACGACCTTCTGCGCAAGCCGCGCGAACCATCGCGGCGCGTCGAGCGGCCGCGGACCGACGGAATGCACGTCGCCGGGCGTGTCGTACAAGAACACGACGTCCAGGTCCGAGCCGAAACCCAACTCCTCCCCGCCCAGGCTTCCGTATCCGATCACGGCAAAGCGTCCGCCCGCAGCCTCGCCAGGCAGGATCGGGCCGTGCGCCGCGATCGTCTCCCGCGTCGCCAAATCCAGCACGCCGGCGATCACGGCATCGGCCAGCCACGCGAGTTGCCGAGCACTGGCCTGCGCGCCCTGGCGCGCATCCAGCGTCGCCAGCGCGATGCGGAAACTCAGCGCTTGGCGGGCTTCACCCAAGGCCTGCAATGCCGCTTCGGTATCGCTCGCTGCCAGCGCCGCCGCGCACGCGCGCTGCAGGTCGCCACGGTCCGGCAGCGGTCCGGCGACCCGCACGTCGAGCAGTTCGTCGAGCAGCACCGGATACGCGGCCAGTCGTTCGGCGAGCAGTGCGCTGCGCGCGACCACGTCGACCAGCCGCTGCAAGGCGGCCGGCTGTTCGTCCAACAAGGCGAGATAGCTGGCGCGACGCAGCAGGGTCTGCAGCAGGGGCAGGAGACGGCGCAGCGCTGCATCGGGTTGCGCCGATGCCCCGGCAGCATCGAGCAGGGCCGGAAGCACGCGATCCAGCCGCGCGCGCGCGGCGTCCGACAAGGCGCGCAGGGATGGCGCACGCGCAAGGTCGCGCAGGCTGGCATCGGCCGCGGCGACGTCGTCGAAGCCAGCCTTCCCAAGCGCATCGGGTTCACCGGCATCGGGCAGCGCGCGCCAGTAGGTCGACAGGTCGCTTGCGGCGGCCTGGCGGCGCCGTGGTGCCAGCAGCGCGTCGAATTCCGCGCTGACGCGTGCGCGTTGTGCGTCCAGCTGCAGCCGCAAGTCCGCCCAGCCGTCCATGCCGAGGCCGTTGGCAATGCGTTCGCGCACCTCCGCGCTCTCTGGCAGCGCATGCGTCTGCGCATCACGCAGCATCTGCAGGCGGTTCTCCAGTCGTCGCAGGAAGCGATAGGCGTCGCGCAATGCCCCGGCGGTTGTCGACTCGACGTGACCGCCCGCGACCAGCGCCTGCAGCGCGGGCTGCAGTCGACGCTCGCGCAATGCCGGCTCCCGGCCGGCACGGATCAGCTGCAGGGCCTGGACCAGGAATTCGATTTCGCGGATGCCGCCCGGACCGCGCTTGATGTCGTCGGCGAGATCCTTGCGCGCGACCTCGGCGGCGATGGTGGCCTTCATCTCGCGCAGGCCATCCAGTGCGCCGTAGTCCAGGTAGCGCCGATACACGAACGGCCGCAGCACCTCGAGGAAGCGCTCCCCGGCGGCGATATCGCCGGCCACCGGCCTGGCCTTCTGCCACGCGTAGCGCTCCCAGTCACGGCCTTCGCGCTGGAAATACTGCTCCATGGCCGACAACGACAGCGCGATGCGACCAGCATTGCCGAAGGGACGCAGTCGCAGGTCGACGCGATGGCAGAAGCCGTCCGCCGTCGGCTCGTCGAGCAGCTTGGCCAGTTGCTGCCCCAGGCGCGAAAAATAATCCTCGACGCCAATCGCGCGCGGACCGGTGCTCTCCCCGGCGACGCCATCGCCATCGTAGGCGTAGACCAGGTCGATGTCGGAGGAGAAGTTCAACTCGCCCCCGCCGAGCTTGCCCAGGCCGAAGACGATCAGTCGTTGTTCGATACCGGCCGCATTGCGCACGACACCGAACCGTCCCGCGAATTCGCCTTCCAGCGCGCCAAGTGCGATCTGCAGGCAGCGCTCGGCCAGCGCGGTGCTGCCGGCAAGTGTGTCGTCGACACTGTCCAGCCCGAGTACGTCACGCCACACCAGCCGCGTCGACTCCGCCGCGCGGTAGCGACGCAATTCCCCCGGCCACTCGCCACGGTTGCCTGGCACCAGTTGCGGTGGCGACGCGGCGCCGTCATGCACCAGCACCGACAGCAGGTCCGGGTGCTGGAGCAGCGTTGCGATCGCGAAATCGCTGACGATCGCGAGCCTGGTGACCTGCGTTGCGATGTCGGGATCGGCAAGCAGTGCATCGAGCACAGGCGAGCGGCTGCGCAATTGCTGCAGGGCCCGCTGTGCGATTGCTTGATCCAGACCGGCTGCGCTCATCCAGATGATTCTGGCATGCGCGCCCGGCCATGAAAAAAACGGCCGCCCGAAGGCGGCCGCCAATGTTGCAGGGGAAGCTTGCGTCAGTCGGCCTGCACGGCGCGCGCGGCATTGACGCGGCCGCCACCGTAGGCCGGGTCGTTGCCAGGCTTGCCGAGGTCGTCCGATGTGGCCCGCAGGATCCGCTCGACTTCGGACGGGGCCATCGTGCCGCCATGCTTGCCGATGATCAGCGCGGCAACGCCACTCACGTGCGGCGCCGCCATGCTGGTGCCCGCAGCCCAGCTGTAGGACGCGAACACCTGGCCGCCGGATATCGAGTAACCACCCGGCGCGAACACCAGGTCGAACACCCAGCACGGGCGCGTCAGGCCGGCGACGGTGCAGTTCTCGTTGCCCGGATACGCGAAGTCGCCGCCCGGGCCAGCGAAGTCGATGCCCGACGCACCGTAGTTGGAATAGCTGGCGAGATTGTCCAGGAACGTCGAAGTCGGCGCCTTGGCCCAACCAATCGGCGCCGTGGCCGAAATCGACAACGCACCCGGCAATTCGGCCGGGAACGCGCGCAGGTTGGCGACGTAACACGCACCAGTGGTATCGCAGATCTTGACGCCACTGTTGTGGTCGAGGTCCTGGGCGTCGTTGCCTGCGGAGACGACGGTCAGGGCATTGCGCGAACGCGCATAGGCGACGGCGCGCTTGGTGGCGTTCACCAGTTCGGCGACGTCGTTGGCGCCCTTGCCGTTGACCGGCAGGCC
>JBBRHT010000056.1:0-9861 GCA_038222295.1 Lysobacterales bacterium | reverse complement strand
GATCGGCAGCGGCTTGCGGAATCGCGCGGCCAGCAACAAGGCGAGCAATTGCGTCTTGTCGCCGATTTCGGCCAGTGCAACGGTGCCGGCCGAAACCAGCGCCGGGGTCAGTGCCCCAATATCCATGTGCTCTCTCCGGCCGGGCGAACGAGGACGAAAGCAAGCGCCACGCGCCCGGCTGGGGCGCAGCACCTGCCTTCGGTCTTGTCCGCAGCCGATGTCGAAGCACCGGTCGCACGCGCGCCATGGCCTGCCGGCCAAGCATGTTGACGCGAGTCCCCGCGGCAATCGCGGCGGGTGGACTACTCCCCGGAGGAGGAAGTGGCGGGATTGTACCGCGGCACCACGGCACGGCCATACACTGCGCTCGCCGCCCGCGGGAGAACGCCATGCAATACCGTCGCCTTGGATCATCCGGCCTGCAGTTGTCGGCGCTGTCGTTCGGTGCATGGGTCACCTTCGGCAACCAGCTCGGACGCTCCGCCGCGCGCGAGCTCGTCGCACTGGCCTGGGACAAGGGGATCAATTTCTTCGACAACGCCGAGACCTATGCCAACGGCGAGGCCGAGCGGGTGATGGGCGACGTGCTGGCCGACCTGCGCCTGCCTCGCGACGGATGGTGCGTGTCGAGCAAGGTGTACTTCGGTTCGACCGAGCATCCGCGCCCCACGCAGAAGGGCTTGTCGCGCAAGCATGTGGTCGACGCCTGCCACGACGCGCTCAAGCGGCTGCGCGTGGATTACCTGGACCTGTATTACTGCCATCGGCCCGACCCGGAGACGCCAATCGCCGAAACCGTGCTGGCCATGGACGGACTGATCCGCCAGGGCAAGGTGTTGTACTGGGGCACATCCGAATGGTCGGCGGACCAGATCCGCGACGCGCATGCCGTTGCCCGGGCGCACCACCTGCATGCACCGACGATGGAACAGCCGCAGTACAACCTGTTGCACCGCGAGCGGGTGGAAGTCGAATACGCAGACTTGTATGCCGACCTGGGCATGGGCACCACCATCTGGTCCCCCCTTGCGTCGGGCCTGCTGACCGGCAAGTACAACCAGGGCGTGCCGCAGGACTCGCGCCTGGCGCAGGAGGGTTACAGCTGGCTCAAGCAAGGCGTGCTGGGCGACCCGAAATCCGGTCGCGTGAATCGTGCCCGCCGGTTCTGCGCGATTGCCGTCGAGCTGGGCGTGGCCCCGGCGCCGCTGGCCATCGCGTGGTGCCTGCGCAATCCCAACGTGTCCTGCGTGCTCCTCGGCGCAAGCCGCGCGGCCCAGTTGACGCAGAACCTGGAGGCGCTTGCGATCGGTTCGGCCATCGATGAGGGGACCTGGAAACGGATCGAGGCGGCCACCGCTGGGTAGCGCCGACTGCCCCGACCAGAGCTGGGCGGGAGCGGGCCTATACTCACCATTGGTTCCGGGGGAGTGTCGCCAATGTTCAGTGGCTCGTTGCTTGCAATGGTCCTGCTGGTCGCAGGCATCGTCGTGTTGTTCAAGACGGTGCGCATGGTTCCGCAGGGTTACGAATGGACGGTCGAGCGATTCGGCCGCTACACGCACACACTGAGTCCCGGACTGCATTTCCTGGTGCCGGTGATGTACGGGGTCGGTCGCAAGATCAACATGATGGAGCAGGTGCTCGAAGTCCCCAGCCAGGACGTGATCACCAAGGACAACGCAGTCGTCAAGGTCGACGGCATCGTGTTCTTCCAGGTCCTCGATGCGGCCAAGGCGGCGTATGAAGTGGCGACGCTGGAAATCGCGATCCTCAACCTCGTCATGACCAACATCCGTACCGCCATCGGCTCGATGGACCTGGACGAGTCGCTGTCCAAGCGCGACGAGATCAACACCAAGGTGCTGGTTGCGGTGGACCAGGCGACGCATCCCTGGGGCATCAAGGTCAACCGGATCGAGCTGAAGGACATCGCGCCGCCACGCGACCTGATCGAGTCGATGGCGCGGCAGATGAAGGCCGAGCGCGAGAAGCGCGCCAACATCCTCGAGGCGGAAGGCTTCCGCCAGGCCGCGATCCTGAAGGCCGAGGGCGAGAAGCAGGCGACCATCCTGGAAGCCGAAGGCAATCGCGAGGCAGCATTCCGCCAGGCCGAAGCGCGCGAACGCCTGGCCGGGGCCGAGGCGAAAGCGACCGAACTCGTCTCCAACGCGATCGCCAACGGCAACGTGCAGGCGATCAACTATTTCGTCGCGCAGAAATACATCGAGGCCTTCAAGTCGCTGGCCGAAGCGCCGAACCAGAAGTTCGTGATGATGCCGATGGAGTCGGCCGGCATCATCGGATCGCTCGGCGGCATCGCCGAGCTGGCGCGCGAAGCGATGGACCGGCAACCGTCGCGTGGCGTCGCGCCACCCGCACCCTCGCCGCGCACCGGAGCCTGAGGATGCGTTGGGACGTGTTCGCCTGGGGCGCCGCGGCGCTGTTGCTGTTCGCCGCCGAGGCGCTCGCGCCCGGCGCATTCATGCTGTGGCTGGGATTCGCCGCGGTCGTGGTTTTCGTCGGCGTCCTGCTGATACCTGGCATGTCGTTTCTCGCGCAGGTCGCTGGCTTCGTGTTCCTCAGCTTCATCTCGATCCTAGTCTACCGGACGTGGTTTACGCGCGCCGACCGCGTCAGCGACCAGCCGATGCTCAATCGGCGCGCCGCGCAACTCGTCGACCGCGTGGTGCCGCTGGAATCGGCCATCGTCAACGGGCGTGGTCGCGTGCAGATTGCCGATGCGCTGTGGGACGTGAGCGGCCCCGACCTGCCGGTGGGCACCCCGGTGAGGGTCGTGGGCGCCGACGGGATGACCCTGCGAGTGTCGCCGACGGCCTGATCGCGCGGCCCTGCGCCCGCGATTCGTCGTGGGCGTGGTCGCACATCGGACAGGCGGGCGAGCGGATTCCTCCGTGGGATAATTGCCGGCTTCCCCGCCGGATACCGCCATGACCCAGAAGACCGTCCTCAACGATGCCCATCGCGCGCTCGGCGCCAAGATGGTCGATTTCGGCGGTTGGGACATGCCGTTGCACTACGGCTCCCAGGTCGAGGAGCATCACCTGGTGCGTCGGGATGCGGGCATGTTCGACGTCTCGCACATGACGGTCGTCGACCTGAAGGGTGCGCGGGTGCGGGAATTCCTGCGCAGGCTGGTGGCCAACTCGGTCGACAAGCTCAAGGCGCCCGGCAAGGCGCTCTATACGACGATGCTCAATCCGCAGGGCGGCGTCATCGACGACCTGATCGTCTATCTCATGCCTGATGAGGGCCGGTCCGGCGAATTCTTCCGGCTGGTGGTGAACGCCGCCACCCGCGACAAGGACCTGGCATGGATCACCGCGCAGGCGCAGCCGTTCGATGTCGGTGTCGCCGAGCGCAGCGACTTCGGGATGATTGCCGTGCAGGGGCCGGCGGCGCGCACGCGCGTGCTCGGACTGCTGGACGAGGCCGGCGCGCAGCTTGCCGGCAAGCTCGGCAAGTTCGCCGCAGCGCAGGTCATGGCGAAGGACGGCACGCCGTTGTTCGTCGCCCGCACCGGCTACACCGGCGAGGACGGCTTCGAGATCGTCGTGCCAGAGGACAGGACCGTCGCGCTCTGGAACGCGCTGCTCGCCGCCGGCGTCAAACCGGCTGGGCTGGGTGCGCGCGATACGCTGCGGCTGGAAGCCGGCATGAACCTGTACGGGCAGGACATGGACGACACGGTCACGCCCTACGAAGCCGGGCTGACCTGGACCGTGGCGCTCGACGAGGGTCGCGACTTCATCGGCCGGCCGGTGCTCGAAGCCCAAAAGTCGCAGGGCGTTCCGCGGCAGATGATCGGGCTGGTGATGGACGACAAGGGCGTCCTGCGCCACGGCCAGCCGGTGCTGACGGCGCAGGGCGAAGGTGAAATCCTGTCCGGCACGTTTTCGCCGACGCTGGGCAAGGCCATTGCGTTCGCGCGCGTCCCGGCCGGCGAGCCAGGTGATGTCCGCGTGGACATCCGCGGCAGGCACGTCCCCGTGCGGGTCGTGAAGTTTCCCTTCGTGCGGGATGGCAAGGCGCAGGACGGGATTTGATCGTTCCAGCCGTTGCTTCGCTAGACTAGGCACCCTTTCCTCGGCATGTCCGGCCGCACCCTCGGACCCCAGCACGGAGACCCACCATGAGCGAGATTCCCGGCGACCTGAAGTTCCTGAAATCCCACGAGTGGGCACGCGTCGAGGGCGACGGGAAGGTCACCATCGGAATCTCCGACCACGCACAGGGTTTGCTTGGTGACCTGGTGTACGTCGAGTTGCCGACAGTCGGTGATCGCGTCGAAGCAGGCAACGCCTGCGCCGTGGTCGAATCGGTGAAGGCCGCCTCGGATGTCTACAGCCCGGTGACCGGCAAGGTCGTGGAAGTGAACGCGGCACTGTCGGACAAGCCCGAGACCATCAACGAGGACGCCTACGGCGACGGCTGGATCTTCGTCATCGAGGCCGAGGAGCCCGGCGAGCTCAACGATCTGCTGGACCCGGACGCCTACGCCGAGCTGCTCGAAGACGAAGACCACTAGGCCGTCGCCCATATCCGTTGCAGCCGGCCGCCGCGTGCGGCCGGTGTCTTTTCCGCACTCAGCAGGTACCCAGCGCATGCCCTTCATCCCACACACCGAAGCCGACGTGCGCAGCATGCTCGATGCCATCGGCGCACCTGACATCGAGACCCTGTTCGACGAGATCCCGTCGGCGTTGAAGGTGCAGTCGCTGGCCAAGGTGCCCGGCGGACTGTCGGAGATGGACGTGGTCCGGCTGATGCGCGATCGCGCCAGGCAGGACGAAGCGGTGCTGAACTTCGCCGGCGCCGGGGCGTACGAGCACCACATCCCGGCGGCGATCTGGCAGATCGTCGGTCGCGGCGAGTTCTACTCCGCCTATACCCCGTACCAGGCCGAGGCGAGCCAGGGCACGCTGCAGCTGATCTACGAATACCAGACGATGATGACGCGCCTGACCGGCATGGACATCAGCAATGCCTCGATGTACGACGGCGCCACCGCCGTCGCCGAAGCGGTGCTGATGGCCGAGCGCAGCGCACGCAAGGGTCCGCGCCGCGTGCTGGTGCCCGAGTCGCTGCATCCGGCATATCGCAAGACCATGCAGTCGATCATCGAACTGCAGGGAATCGAGATCGTCACCCTGCCGTGCCCCGGCGGCGCGCTCGATCCGGCTTCCATCGCCGCGATCGAAGGCGACTTCACCGCGCTGATCGTGCCGCAGCCGAATTTCTTCGGCGTGCTTGAGGATGTCGGCGGACTGACCGACGCCGCGCATGCGCGCGGCGCCCTCGTGATCGCGGTGGTCAATCCGATGTCGCTGGCGTTGCTGGAGGCGCCGGGCTCCTGGGGCGCGACGGGCGCCGACATCACCTGCGGCGACGGCCAGCCGCTCGGCGTGCCGCTGTCCTCCGGCGGTCCGTACTTCGGTTTGCTCGCCTGCAAGAAGGAGCTGGTGCGCAACCTGCCGGGGCGCATCGTCGGCCGCACCACCGACCTCGACGGCAAGGGCGGATTCACCCTGACGCTGCAGGCGCGCGAGCAACACATCCGCCGCGCGAAGGCCACCTCGAACATCTGCACCAACCAGGGCTTGCTGGTCACGGCCGCGACCATCTACATGTCGCTGCTGGGTCCCGATGGCCTGCGCAAGGTGGCCGTGTCGTCCGCCGCCAACCTGCGCGCACTGCGCGAACGGCTGCTTCGGATTCCCGGCGTCGAGCCGCTGTTTCCCGGGCATGTCCACTTCCACGAACTCGCCCTCAAGCTGCCCAGGCCGGCCGCCGACGTGGTGGATGCGCTCGCTGCCAGGAAGATCGTCGCGGGCGTGTCGCTGGGTGAGGAGTACCCGGAGCACGGCGACCCATTGCTTGTCTGCACCACCGAAACCAAGAGCGCGTCCGACCTGGATGCGTTCGCCGCGGCGCTCGCCGACGTCCTGCGCTGACGGACGCGCCTTGCCGATGACAACCCGCTCCGGCGACGGAGCGGGTTTTTTATTGCCTGCATGACACGCATGCAACCCGTCGGATCGGCGCCGCTTGCCAGGAATTGTTCGCGCATTTCCTGCGCAAAACCATTTGTGCAGCACCAAAACCGGCCGCCCCGCGAAATTATTTTCGAGCGCTGCATGGCGCCTCGATGGACATGTTCCGGCTGCGGGTGTCGGCGACCGCTGCGACGCGCAATGCAAGCGCGCAGCAAACGCATGCAAATAAAAGTGCTGAAAAAAAGCGGTTTCGGAACAGCCGCGACATTGTGGCGACGCACGCGCATGCGCGGCGGCGTGCGGATCGCACATCCGATCGCCCCTCGGCGTCGGAGCGGATCGCCGCCGGCCCCGAAAATAATTCGCCCAAGGTGTTGACACTGGAAAAAACCGTGATTAGGTTTCGCGCAGCAGACATGACCTGCAGAAGAGAGTGAGTCGAACAACCCGGACAACGAGCAGCGCAACGAAGCCCTCCGCCCTGAAAGTCTTGAAGGTGGACGCGGGCAACATCTCCCCCGCGAAACGCTTCGACCGCTCACAAGATTCCAGCCTGCATCGTTTTGCGATGCAGGTTTTTTATTGCCGGGGTGGTTTCTCCCGGCGCACCAGATCCGTTCCGGCGCGCCTTGCGCGTCGGCGGTTGGTCGCGGGTCCGATACCCGCGATGTTGTTTTGCACTGGGCCGCAGTACCCGAAAGTTCACTGACGAGGAGCCATTCCATGGCCATGAAGAAAGCTGCCAAGAAGTCCGCCAAGAAGGCGACGAAGAAAGTCGCCAAGAAGCCGGCGGCGAAGAAAGCCGCCAAGAAGACCGTGCGCAAGTCCGCAGCCAAGAAGCCGGCCGCGAAGAAGACTGCTCGCAAGGCCGCGAAGAAGACTGCAAAGAAGGCCACCAAGAAGACGGCTGCCAAGCGTCGTCCTGCGAAGAAGGCCGCCAAGAAGACCGCCAAGAAGGCGACCCGCAAGGTAGCCAAGCGGCCAGCCAAGAAGACAGCCAAGAAGGCTGCAAAGAAGACCGCGAAGAAGACCGCCCGCAAGGCAGCACCGCGCAAGGCCGCGAAGAAGACCGCCAAGAAGGCGGCGAAGCGTCCTGCCGCCAAGAAGACCGCGAAGAAAGCGGCCAAGAAGCCTGCTGCCAAGAAGGCAAAGCGTCCGGCGAAGCGTAGGGCGGCCCCAGTGGCCATGCCTTCCGCGCCGGCGCCAATGATGTAAGCAAGTCCCGATAAGCCGTCAATCGAGCTCCCTCTCCGCACGCCCAGGCGGAGAGGGAGTTTTTTTATGCCCGTCGGGCCGCTAAAAAGTGGTGGCGGTCGACCGCGGCAAGCGGTGGGCGGATCGGCTGGCCGCGCCGGACGGGCAGACCGATATCGAACGGGTCGTCGTCGGCCATGCAAATCGTGACGGTGGCGCTCACCGGGCGGGTCCCATTGGTCGGCGCGTTCGCCGCTCCGGACATCGCCATTGCGCCGACGCGACGCCGGGGCATGTGGGCCCCAGCCGCTGGCGCTGCTGCCAGCGACATTTCAATGTGCTGGAGGCCGTTCGGCCCGCGCGAAAGCGGGCCGGACCCAGGGCCGGAGTTCTAGCGGGGCTTGGCCTGGGCAGTTGACGACTCGACGCCGGGCGCATCGTCGTCGGTGTTGGTGTCGTGCGCGTACAGGGTGTCTCCCAGCGTGCGTCCGTCGAGCCAGTGCGGCGTCAGGCCGATGGCGGTGTCCAGGATGGTCGGCATCAATCCACTTGGCAGCGAGCTTTCGCTGTTCCAGAGGATCGCCACGCCCATGTCGCTTTCGGGCAGCAGTGCGACAACGCCGCGATAGCCCTGCACGGCGCCACCATGGAACACCACGCGATGGCCTGCATAGTCATACACGCGCCAGCCCAACGCGTAGCCGGCGGCGTTGAGGCGCTCGCCCCGCCACGACGAACCACGCAATTCGCTTGGCGTGTTGATCACGGGGGAGTGGAGCGTCGCGAGCAGCGATTCGGACAACACGTCGGGACGGTGGCCGGTCTGGGCGATCAGCCACTGCGCCATGTCGCTGATGCTTGCGTTGACGCCCGCGGCGGGGGTCACTTCGTAATAAGACGGCTTGGGCATCAGCGACACCCAGCCGCCGCCACCGCGCACATGCGGTTTGGCCCAGCGTGGACTCGACTCGATGCCTTCCAGCCCGGTGCTCGCGTCGTTCATCCCCAGTGGCTTGAAGACGCGGCTCGCCAGCGTTTCGCCGTAGAACTTGCCGGTGACGGCGAACACGACATCGCCGATCAGGCTGAAGGCGATGTTCTGGTAGCCATAGCACTGCCCTGGCCGGCACGCCATCGGCGCGTACGCGAGCTTCTGCACCAGGCTGCGATAGTCGACGTTCGCTTCCAGGTCGCGGTCATAGGTGTTGTGGATCAGTCCCACGCGTTGGCTGAGGACTTCGGCAACCGTGAGCTCCGGTGCCGCGGTGGGATCGGACAGCCGCAGAGTCGGCATGTAGTTGGTCAGCTTGCTGTCCCAGCGCAACGCGCCCTGCGACACCAGCAGGCCTGTGACCGCGCCGGCGAAGGACTTGGACAGCGACGCCAGCCGGAACACGGTGTGTGCGTCGACCGGCTCGGCGGCGCGCACGTCGGTGATGCCATAGCCGCGCGCTGTCAGGATGTGGCCATCCTTGACGATCGCCAAGGCAAGGCCGGGCACACGCTGGTTGGCGACCAGCGCCTGCGCCATGGACTCGAATCGCTGGACGTCGAACCCCGCAGCGAGCGGCGCGAGTTGTTTCGGTGGGGCGGCATACGCAATCTGGCGCGGGGCAACGACGGGCGCCGCATCGACAGGCTGGGCGGTGGCCGCCGTGACCATCGCCACGGGGGAGGCCGTCTGCACGCTGCTCCAGCGCACCGGGGTCTGCGCCGTCGAACCCAGGGCCAGTGGCAGCAGCACCGCAAGCGTGGTCAATCTGGCGCGGCCGAGGCGTTCCTTGCGCCGATTGGTGCGTGCTTTCATCGGCTTGGTCCCCTGCGTATGCTGCGTGCAGAGGGATCATAGCGCCTGATTTCCACTTTGCATGAACAAGGGGAAGAACGATGGTCACGCTTTTGATATTGCTGGCAATTATCGTGGTTCTGGCGTTTTGGGCGGTCGGTATCTACAACGGTCTTGTCACCGCCCGCAATGCATTCAAGAACGCCTTCGCGCAGATCGACGTGCAGTTGCAACGGCGCTTCGACCTGATCCCGAACCTGGTCGAAACGGCCAAGGGCTACATCAAGCACGAGCGCGAAACCCTCGAGGCGGTCACCGCGGCGCGCACGGCGGCGATGAGTGGCCTGTCCGCGGCCAAGGCCAGCCCGGGCGATCCCGCAGCCATGGCGGAACTGGCCAGCTCGCAGGGCATCCTGAATGGAGCGCTGGGGCGCCTGATGGCGGTGGCCGAGGCCTATCCCGACCTCAAGGCGAACCAGAACATGATGCAGCTGTCCGAGGAACTGACATCCACCGAGAACAAGGTGGCCTTCGCCCGGCAGGCTTTCAATGACGCGGTCATGGGCTACAACAACCGCCGCGAGGTGTTTCCATCCAGCTTCGTGGCCGGGATGTTCCAGTTCGCGCCGGCGGCGTTGCTGGAAATTCCTGCGACCGACCAGGCGCAGGTGCGCGCGGCACCGAAGGTGCAGTTCTGAGCTTGGGCCCCTCTCCCGCGGGAGAGGGGTTGGGGTGAGGGTGTGGCGGAGCGTTGGCCGATGACCGGCACCATTCGCCACGCATCACGCAGCCTGTCCGCTTCAACGCACCGCACCCTCATTCGCCTTCGGAACCTTCTCCCAAGGGGATAAGGGGAGGAGCAGTCCG
>JBBRHT010000055.1:0-9877 GCA_038222295.1 Lysobacterales bacterium | reverse complement strand
CGACGCGATGCGCAAGGCATGGCACTTCTTGCCCAGCAGCGCATTGCCGCCGTAGCCCGATCCGTACGACTTGATGGTGAGCTCTTCGGGGAAATGCATGATGAAGCGGCGATCCGGGTCGAGCTCCCCGACCGAATGCAGGCCGCGTACGAAGCTCCCCTCGCGCTCGATCCGCGCCAGCGCTGCCGCGCCCATGCGCGTCATGATGCGCATGTTGGCGACCACGTACGGCGAATCGGTGATCTCCACGCCGCACCGCGACAGCGGTGAATCGATCGGTCCCATGCAGTACGGGATGACGTACATCGTGCGGCCGCGCATGCAGCCGTCGAACAGCTCGTCCATGCGCGCATGGCCGTCGGTCGGTGCCATCCAGTGGTTGTTGGGACCGGCATCGTCGCGCTCGCTGGTGCAGACGAAGGTCAGGTGCTCCACGCGGGCCACGTCTTCCGGATGAGACCGATGCAGCCAGCTGCGCGGATGCGTGTCCGTATTCAAGGGCAGCAACGTGCCGTCGGCTTCCATGCGTTCGGTAAGTGCCTTGAACTCGCTGTCGCTGCCGTCACACCACTGGATCCGCTCGGGCCGCGTCAGCCGCGCGACTTCCAGCACCCATTGGTTCAGGGCATCCAGACGGCTGCCTGTCGACTCGGCGCCGACAACCATCCCGGGGTGGATGCGTTCCTGGCCGGATGCGCTTTTGCGATCCATGCTCGAGTTTGCTTCGTTCAAGACACTCACCTCCCTGACTTCAATTCGATGGCGGCCAGCGCCTCATGGTGCCGGGATCAGCGTCGCCATCACGTGTTCGACGTAAGCCTCGAACTCATCGTGTTGCAGGCGCGGCTGGTGCAACTGCAGGTTCAACTGCAGGAAGCCGACATAGGCGGCGTAGGCCAGGCGGGCGCGATGCTGGGCATCGGCACGTCCCATCCCGGCCTGGCGCAGTGATGCGGTGAGGTAGTCCAGGCGGCGCCCGGAGACGCGCTCGATGACCGGCTTGACCGTCGGATGGTCGAGCGCCTTCAGCAGCTCGCTATAGATGGTGTGCAACTTGACCTGGTGTGCGACCACCAGGAACAGCGCGCGCAATCGCTCGCGTGGGTGTGGAACGGCGTCGACTGAGCCGAACACCGTCTCCTGTTCGACCTGTTCCCAGCGCTCCAGCGCGGCCTGCAGCAAGGCGTCGCGCGACGGGAAATGCCAGTAGAAGCTGCCCTTGGTGACGCCCAGCCGACGTGCCAGCGGCTCGACGGCGACGGCCGCGACGCCCTGCTCGGCGATCACGTCCAGCGCCGCCTGCGCCCAGTCTTCGGCGCTCAGGCGTCCGCTGCGCTCCGGGACTTTCGTCACTGTTCCTGTGCCTGCGGACGTCATGGGTCGAGTGTATCCATACGCCAGCGTCCCGAACAGTACGTAACCGTTTCCGCGGTTGACAGCCTCGCGCAGGGCTATCCATACTTGTGCGTATGGTGGTGACGCAACGTCCCCACGGCCAGCTACCCTGTCCACCTCGGCCGCATTGCGCTGGAGCGAACGATGAGCGTGTTACTGCCCTTCCTTGCCGTGCTGTTTGCCGGTGCCTTCGCCGCCTACCACCGCTACCGGTTGACCACCTGGGTTGCGATTGTCGCGGTGCTCCTGCTTGCCTGCTGGCTGGGCGGTGCAAGCCACGTCGCTACCGGCATCGCAGCGCTGCTGGTGCTGCTGGTGGCGGTCCCACTGCTGGTTCCAAGCTTCCGCAAGCAGCGCATCACCGCGCCCCTGCTCACGTTCTACACAAAAATCCTGCCGCCGCTGTCGGACACCGAGCGCACCGCGATCGAGGCCGGAACGGTCGGCTTCGAGGGCCAGCTGTTTTCCGGCAGGCCCGACTGGAACCAACTGCTGTCGCAACCCGCGCCCGCGCTCACGGCCGCCGAGCAAGCCTTCCTCGATGGGCCCTGCGAAGCGCTGTGCCGGATGAGCGACGACTGGGACATCAGCCACGTGCGCGCCGATCTGCCGCCCGAGATCTGGGATTACCTGAAGCTCAACAAGTTCTTCGGGCTGAACATCCCCACGCAATACGGCGGCCTGGGTTTCAGTGCACTGATGAACCACAAGGTCATCCAGAAGCTGTCCTCGATCTCGTCCACCGTCAGCACGACGGTCGGCGTGCCCAACTCGCTGGGCCCGGCCGAATTGCTGATGCATTACGGCACCGCCGAACAGAAGCAGTACTACCTGCCGCGCCTGGCGGACGGACGCGAGGTGCCCTGTTTCGCCCTGACCGGCCCCTTCGCCGGCTCCGATGCCACCTCGATTCCGGACTACGGCATCGTCGCGATGGGCGAATGGAACGGCGCCCAGGTGCTCGGCATCCGGCTGACGATGGACAAGCGCTACATCACGCTCGCGCCGGTGGCGACGCTGATCGGCGTGGCCTTCCGCATGTACGACCCGGCCGGCCTGCTCGGAGACAAAAAGGACATCGGCATCTCGCTGGCCCTGGTGCCGCGCGAGACGCCTGGCCTGGATATCGGCCGACGGCATTTCCCGCTCAACAATCCGTTCCAGAACGGCCCGATCCGCGGCGACGGCATCTTCGTGCCCCTGTCGCAGCTGGTCGGCGGCGAGGATTACGCCGGCCGCGGCTGGCAGATGCTGATGGAATGCCTGTCGATTGGGCGGTCGATCACCCTGCCCTCCATCGCCAGCGGTGGCGCCAAGATGAGCGCCTGCGTGACCGGTGCCTACGCCCGCATCCGCAAGCAGTTCGGACTGTCCGTGGGTCGCTTCGAAGGCGTCGAGGAAGGTCTCGCCCGCATCGCCGGCAAGGCCTACGCAATCAGTGCGTTGGCCCAGGCCACGGCGGCCGCCGTATCACGCGGCGAGAACCCAGCCGTGCCGTCGACCATCGCCAAGTACCACTGCACCGAGATGGGTCGTGAAGTCATCCGCGACGCGATGGACATCCATGGCGGCAAGGGCATCATCCTCGGCCCGCGCAACTACCTGGGGCGCGCATGGCAGGCGTTGCCGATCAGCATCACGGTCGAAGGCGCGAACATCATGACGCGCAGCCTGATGATCTTCGGCCAGGGCGCGATCCTCTGCCATCCGTGGGTCATGAAGGAGATGAAGGCGGCTGCACTGGCCGACCCACGCGAACGCATCGACGCGTTCGACAGCAGCCTGTTCGGCCACATCGGCTCGGCCATTTCCAACGCGGTGCGCGCCTTCTGGTTCGGCCTGACCTCGGCGCGGTTCGGCCGCGCCCCGGGCGACGACTACACCCGCCGCTTCTATCGCAAGCTCAACCGTTACTCGGCGGTACTGGCGGTGATGGCCGATACCTCCATGCTGTTGCTGGGCGGCAAGCTGAAATTCAAGGAGTCGCTGTCCGGCCGACTGGGCGACGTGCTGAGCAACCTCTACATCGCAAGCGCCATGCTCAAGCGCTACGAGGACGAAGGTCGCCCGGTCGGCGACCAGCCGTTGCTCGCGTGGGCCTTCCACGATGCCGTGCACAAGATGGAACTGTCCCTGTCCGGCGCCTTGCGGAATTTCCCCATCCGCCCGGTCGGCTGGTTGCTGTGGCTGCTGGTGTTTCCGCTGGGGCGTCGCGCCACGCCGCCAAGCGATCGTCTCGGCCATCGCGCGGCATCGCTGTTGATGGCGCCATGCGACGCCCGCTCACGACTCGCGCAGGGTGTCTTCCTGACCCCCTGCGACAACAATCCGGCTGGCCGCATCGACAGTTACCTGCCCAAGGTCATCCTTGCCGAGCCCGTGGAGCGCAAATTCCTCAAGGCGCTCAAGAACAGCGACATCGAGGCGCTGGACTTCCCCGCGCAACTGGACGAAGGCGTCCGCGAAGGTTGGATCACCCCGGCCGAACGCGTGCAGCTGGAGGAGTTGCGGGCGATGACGCTGGACGCGATCACGGTCGACGATTTCGAGCCCTGGGAATTGCGGGCAGCGTCCTATTACGGCGATTTTTCCGACGAAGCAGCCTTGCAGCAGGCCGACGGCAGCAACCGCGCAGCGGCCTGACGGCTGTCGCGCGTGGCGGCATCAGGCCGCCACGCAATCGGGTCCTATTCCAGCGTCAAGTCGGCGTCGCCGGAGAACGTCTCCATCCGCACATCGCCCGAACCGTTGCCGTAACCCTGTTCAAGGCTCGAGCCAGGGCCGAACTCCTCCTTTTTCACGCTCGCCCCGGGCGCCTTCAGCGAGCCGCTGAAGCTTTCGCCGCGCACGCGCGCGGACAGCGTCCGTGGCAGGTGCAGGTGGACGTCGCCGCTGACCGTCTCGGTCTTGATCTGGCCACCGTCGGCCAGTGCGCCGCGTACATCGACCTGGCCCGACACCGTGCTCGCGGACAGGTGCCGCAGCGGCTCGCCGGCCGAATCGATCGACAGTTTTCCGGACACCGTCTCGCCATGGACCTGTCCATTGAGCCGACCGCGCAACTGGATCGCCCCACTGACGGTTTCCACCTTGACGTCGCTGCTGTTGATCGTCACCCGCTGGCCGCCGCTGACGCTGCTGATGTCCGCATGCCGTGGCGCGGCAGCGGCGGCGATATCGCCGCTCACGGTCTGGATGCTGAGGTCATCGGGCGCAACGCCATCGACATCGACGTCGGCCGACACGGACTGGATATCCAGCGATGCGCGCAGCGGCACCTGCAGTTGCAGGTCGGTCGGCTCGCTGCGATCACCGCGCCACGCGCCCAGCTGCCTGGGATATTGCGCGCGCACGACGAGGTGGTCGCCGCTGCCCTCGATGACGAGCTTTTCCACGCCGGTGCCAAGCGAACCGGTGACATGCACCTCGTTGCGGTCCCACGCGCGGACCTGGATGCGGCCCTTGAGGTTGTCGATCTCGACGCGGCCGCGCGCATCCAGCGGGCGCGTCTGGTCGATTGGCGTCGCCGCCAGCGCGCCTGTGCTGCAGATGCATGCGAACAGGGTGATGGCAAGGGCGCTTGGATGCAGGGTCATGCGTGTCATGGCGGGCTCCAGGAACATTGAGGTCTTCAACTCATCACGGCGCGCTGCGTCAGCGCGAGCCGCAATGCGTAGGTGTGTTGCAGTCGATCGAGCAGGAAGCGGGCATCCGGATCGCGGACCAATGCGGCCCGGATCTGCGCGGCGCTGCGATCCAGATCGCGCAGCGCCTGGGTGTCGGCGACATCGCCCTGGGCGCTGGCGGTGATCACCAGCAGCGCGCCGCGGTATTCGCGTGTCATGCCCTGGGCCTCGCGCGCGATCAGCTTGTCGCTGCCGTCGCGCGGCGACGCGGCGTTGTGTTGCCAGGCCAGGAACACCGCAAGCACCACGGTCGCCGCCATCGCCCACGGCACCACCGCAGGACGCCATCGCCTGCGCGTGCGATGCACGACACCCGGCGCCTGCGCGATCCTGGTGGCGATCTCCGGCCACAGGTCGTGATCGGGGGGAAGGTCCTCCCGCAACGCCCGCAGCCGGCCGCGCAACGGATCGTCCGCCCATCCGGTCGTGTCGTTGGTGTCAGTCATGGGTGCCTCCAAGTCGTGTGCGCAACAAGCCGCGGGCGCGATGCAACTGGGCCTTGGAACTGCCGACGGCCATGCCGAGTGCGTCCGCGATGTCCTCGTGCTTCCAGCCTTCGACGTCGAACAGCACCAGCACGGCGCGCGCCCTGGGGGGGAGGCTGGCGACCGCACGTTCCAGGTCCAGTGTCAGCGCCGTCGCATGGCCGGTCGAATCCGGCGTGCCGATGTCCTCCAGCGCGGCATCGCCGTCCGTGATCGGCCGGCTGCGGCGCGCGCGCAGCTCCATCAGCGCCGTGTTGGCGGCCAGCCGACACAGCCATGTCCCGAATGCACTCTCGAAGCGGTAGCCGGACAACGCCTGCCAGGCCCGCACGAACGTCTCCTGGGTCAGGTCCTCGGCGCGCGCGCCGTGGTATCCGACCAGCCGAGTGATCACGCCATGCACGCGCGCGACGTGGCGACGGTACAGCGCCTCGAATGCCTTGACGTCGCCATCCACCGCCGACCGCACCAATGACCGGTCGATGTCGACCGTCTGGGCGGTTTGCGGCGGGCCGGACAGGCAGTCGGTCATGGTGGCGGCGAGCATACCCAGTCCGATGCGCCGCGGCCCCCGGTGGTTTAAGGCCGGGCTAGTGCGGCCTCGCCGCGCTGCGCAGGGTCAGTCGCGAGATCTCCGGCGGAACCCGGAACCGGAACGGGAGAATGCTGGTGCCGATGCCCGGGGTCACGAACAACAACCGGCCGTGGTTGATGATCGGCCCGGCGATGAAATGTCCGAAGCGGACCGATGGCTGTCCCGGCAGCAGGTTCACCTGCCCACCGTGCGTGTGGCCGGCGATCACCAGTGATGCACGTCCTGGCATCTTGGTGAACAGATCGGGGTTGTGGGTGATCGCAATCACCGGCATGTCGTCGTTGACCGCGGAAAACGCACGCCGGATGTCGGGATGGCCTTCCCACAGGTCACCCACGCCAACAAGCCATAACCGGCATTGCCCCAGTGAAATTTCCGCGCCCTGGTTCTCCAGCACGGTGATGCCGTCCGACTCCAGCGCCCGGCGCACGCGCGGGCCGTTCTTCCACCAGTCGTGGTTGCCAAGCACCGCATAGACCCGCTTCTTCGCCAGCAGCGGCTTGAGGTGCGCGGCCACGACTTCCGGGTTGACGTACTTGCCCAGCAGGACTTTCAGGATGACGTAGTCGCCAGCCATGATGACGACGTCGCTGTCGCTGGCACCCAGTTCCGACACGACGCGGTCGAGCTTGTCGACGCCGTTGCGCGGCGAGCCGGTGTGCAGGTCCGCGACGACATCCACGCGCAGGCCGTCGCATTGCGGCGACCAATGCGGCAGCGTGATGGTGTAGTCGCGCTCGACCAGGCGGCCTGGCTCCCAGACAAAGCCCCATGCCAGGAAGACGAACACCAGCACCGCAACTGCCCAAGCGGCGCGTTGCAGCAGCCGCCGCGCACGGCGGTCGGCATGCGCGGTATCCAGCGGCCTTGGTTTGCGGCGAAACATGGTCAACGCGTTATTGCGTGGGCCCGTGCACCACGCGCCCGCCCTTCATCACGAAGCCCACGTGCTCCAGCACGCTGACGTCGGCAAGCGGATCGCCGCTGACAGCAACCATGTCGGCGTAATAGCCGGGCTTGATCGCGCCCACCTTGTCCTTCCAGCCCAGGAGATCCGCGGCGTCCACCGTCGCCGAGCGGATCGCCTGCAACGGCGTCATGCCCCATTCGACCATCTTGGCGAATTGCTTCGCATTCCAGCCGTGCGGATAGACGCCGGCGTCGGTGGCGAAGGCCATCTTCTCGCCGGCGCGCACGGCTTTGCGGAAGTTCTCGCGCTGGGTGCGCCCGACCAGCCGCTCCTTGGCCAGCTGCTCCTCCGGCACCCCGAGCTTTCCGTATTCGGCGAGGATGTAATCGTCGTTGTAAACGTCGAAATCCAGCCAGGTGCCGTGCTGTTTCGCAAGCTTCAGGCCTTCGTCGTCGATGAAGCTGCAATGCTCGACCGAATCGACGCCGGCGCGAATCGCCATCTTGATCGCCTCGGCGCCGTGCGCGTGCGCGGCGACCTTCTTGCCCCAGCGATGCGACTCATCGACGATCGCGTCCATTTCGGCCTGCGAATACTGTGGTGCACCGACCGATGCCTCGTTGCTCAGCACACCGGCGCTTGCCATGAACTTGATGACGTCGGCGCCGCGCTTGACGTTTTCGCGGACGCGTGCGCGCACGCCATCGACGCCGTTTGCGACGCCCGACTCGCCGTGGAATTCGATGTTGGGCGCGAAGCCCGTGGTGTCGTCGGCGTGGCCGCCGGTCGAGCCGAGCGCGACGGTCGCCGCCAGGATGCGCGGCCCCTCGATCTGGCCGCGGTTGATGGCGTTGCGCAGGGCGACGTCGATTTAGTACCCCGCGCCGAAGGTGCGCACGGTGGTGAATCCGGCATCGAGCGTGCGCCTGGCGAGCGTCGGCGCGACGACTGCGTAGTCCATCGGCCCGAGCGTGAGCGCATCCTTGTAATAGTTGCCGGTGCTGACGGTCGGGTCGGAGGTCAGGTGGACGTGCACGTCGATCAGGCCGGGCAGCAGCGTGACATTGCCCAGCTCGATCACCTGCATGCCGGCCGGCGCGCTGCCGCCCGCGGTGACCGACACGACTTTGTCGCCCTCGACCAGGACAAGCGGGTCGGCGACGACGCGGCCCGTCTCGACATCCAGCAGGCGCGCCGCATGGACCGCGATGCGCGCCGGCGGCACCACGGAAGCGGGATTCTGCGACTGGGCATCGGCGGTCGAGGCAAGCGCCAGCGTCAGCAGCGTGGCGAAAAGGGTGGCAAGGCGCATACGTGGAATTCCACCGAAAGGAGGCCGCATGATCGCATGGAGGCCCGGACGCGTCAGCGCAGGACGCCTGGCGGAGGCACGAAGGATGCGTCAATCCAACCTCCCCACGACGACACGCGCAAGCCTGCGGCATAGTGGAGGCGACCGCTGCCAGGAAACCACGCCGTGTACGACTACATCATCATCGGGGCCGGCTCGGCCGGCTGCGTGCTCGCCAATCGCCTCACCCAGGACAGCGCGGTCTCGGTGTTGTTGCTCGAGGCCGGGCCCGCGGACTGGAACCCATTCATCCACATGCCCGCAGGCTTGTCTAAGCTCGCGGGCAACCGGCGGATCAACTGGAACTACAGCACCGCCCCCGAACCCGCGCTGGACAACCGCGCGCTGTGGTGGCCGCGCGGGAAGGTGCTGGGCGGATCCAGCTCCATCAATGCCATGTGCTACATCCGGGGCGTTCCCGCCGACTACGACGCATGGGCTGAAGATGGCGCCGAAGGCTGGGATTGGCACTCGGTCCTGCCATATTTCATTCGCGCCGAATGCAACTCGCGTGGCGGCGATGCGCTGCACGGCGACGCCGGGCCACTGTCCGTGTCGGACCTGCGCCATGTGAATCCGCTCTCGCGCGCATTCGTCCAGGCGGGAGAACAAGCCGGCCATGCCGTCAACGACGACTTCAACGGGCCGCGCCAGGACGGCTTCGGCCTGTACCAGGTCACGCAGCGCGACGGCGCCCGCTGCTCGGCCGCGGTCGCCTACCTGCAGCCCGCCAGGCAACGGCCGAACCTCACCGTGCACACGGGCGCGCTGGTGTCGCGGATCACGTTCGATGGTTCACCGCGTCCGCGCGCCAGCGGCGTCGTTTACTCCATGCACGGCAAGGGATTCCACCAGCCGGCTGCACGGGAAGTGCTGCTGTGCGGGGGGGCGGTGAATTCGCCGCAGCTGCTGATGCTGTCCGGCATCGGTCCCGGGGATGCACTTCGGCGGCTTGGCATCCCCGTTGTCGCCGACGCGCCGGAAGTCGGCGGGAACCTGCAGGACCACCTGGACATCTGCACGCTGCAACATTGCACGCAGCCGGTCACCTACGACCGCCTGGGCGACCTGCGCGTCGCCTTCGACTATTACCTGCGCGGCCATCGGGGTGCCGGCACCAGCAACATCGCGGAAGCCGGAGCCTTCGTGCGCTCGCGCTTCGCCCCGGACGATCGCGCCGACATCCAGTTCCATTTCATCCCGGCGATGCTCGACGACCATGGCCGCCATCGACTCAAGGGAGATGGCTACACGGTGCATGCGTGTTTCCTGCACCCGCGCAGCCGCGGGCGCATCACGCTGGCGAGCAACCGCGCAGCGGACAAGCCGCGCATCGAAGCCAACTACATGACCGATCCGGACGGCTTCGACCTGAAGATGATGGTGGAGTGCGCGAGGTTGTCGCGCGAACTGCTGGCGCAGCCCGCCTTCGACACGTATCGCGGGGCGCCGATC
>JBBRHT010000054.1:0-10137 GCA_038222295.1 Lysobacterales bacterium | reverse complement strand
GGCCGGCCTCGCGCTGGCGTCGGTCGCGCACGCCTGCATTGACGTGTCAGACGGATTGCTGGCGGACCTGGGACACATCTGCGACGCGAGTGGCGTCGCGGCACGTGTCGACATCGATGGCTTGCCGGCATCACCGACGCTGCGCTCGATGTTCACTGCCGAAACCCGGCGCGTGCTGCAGGCCTGCGGCGGCGACGACTACGAACTGTGCTTCACCGCCGCGCCATCGCAGCGCGACGCCATCGCCGAGATCGCGACACAGCTTGGCGTCGCGATGACCCGCATCGGCGAACTGACCGACGGCAGCGGTGTCACGGCCGTCGATGCAGCCGGACAGGCGTGGCAGTCGCCACGGACTGGCTTCGATCACTTCAGCGGCGGATGACATCCAGGCGCGTGAGCGCGCACCGCGTAGTCAACCCCGATCGTCGGCGCGGAAGGCGTCACGCAGCCAGGTGATGTTCGGGGCCGATGGATCGCCATCGGCGACCACCACGTCGAACCGGCACGCGCTGAGCGCGAACTGTCGATGCGATGCCAGGAACAACTGGGCGGCATGCACGAGCTTGCGCCGCTTGCGCGCGTCGATCGACATCAGCCCGCCGCCGAACGCCGCCACGCTGCGGTAACGGACTTCGATGAAGACCAGGCAGCTGCCGGCGCGTCCATCGCGATCGAGCATCACCAGGTCGATTTCACCGCCGCGGTAGCTGGCATTGCTGGCGACGTCCGCCAGGCCCGCCGCCAGCAGGTGGCGTCGCGCGGCTGCCTCGACCATGGCCCCGCGCGAGCGCCGATCCATGCTCGCGATGGTCAAATTACGGATTGCCGCCAAGTGGCACGACAGCGCCACCGCGGAACGTCGACCACGCCGGCGTGCGCAGGACATTGCCGAAGCCATCCAGGCGCAGCGTGCCGGTTGCGCCTTGGATGTTGCCATCGGCGCGCGTCGCCAGGCGCTCCATGTAGGCCGTGAGCAACCACGCGTCGTGGCCGAAGGCGAACAACCTGGCGCCACCACCCCGCGCGCTCGGCAGTATTTTCGCCGCCATGTCAGGGGACGGCAGGCCGGCGACGCTTTTGAAGCCCCAGGATTCGGAGGGGAATGCGATGCCATCCAGTCCAGCGCCTTCCGTCGATACCGACGAAGCCATCATGACGCGCGGCCTGGACGCCAGTCCGGCCGCGGCCAGTTGCGGTGCGATGGCGCGCACCTGGGCGGGGGTGAGTGCCAGGAACACGCCGTCGATGCCACCGGGTTTCTGCATCGCCGCCTGCAGCATCGTGCTCATGTCGCCGGGTTTGTCGGCGACGACGACCGTGTCGGTGATGACGCCGCCGCGACCTTTCAGCTGATCGCGGAACGCGGACACGACGCGTTGCAGTCCGCCATCGTTGAGCACCAGCACATGCCTGGCGTTGCGCGACAGCAGGTACTCCGCCGCCGCGATGCCATCGTCTTCCGGCGCCAACGAGAAACTGGTGCTGCCAGCCGGTGGCGCGACGTTGCCGCGATTGAGTGCGAGTACCGGCACCGTCAGGCGTTCGCGCAGCAGCGCACTGACCTCGTCACGCCCCAGGGGGCCGACAACCGCGTCGGCGCCTTCGGCCACCGCGCGTCCGTAGGCGGCGATGGCACCGGCCGGCGTCCCGGTGGTGTCGTAGAACACGATGTCCGGGCGACGTCGCTGTTCGCCGTAATAGGCAGCCAGCAGGCCATCACGCACCGGCAGCGCGGCCCTGGACAAATCACTGGTCAGCGGCAGGAGGACCGCGAGCTTGATCGGCGGGCGGTACCCGTCGCTGTCCGCGGGCGGGCGATTGCCGGCATCGAAGTGCAGGCCTTCGCGATCGAACGGTCGCGGCAGGGACAGTCCGCGGTTGAGCAGTGCCCTGCCGATGAAGTTGTACAGCGGGTCGCCCACCGGCAGCGCAGCCGCTTCGCGCGCGAGCGTGGGGTTGTCCACGCTGCCGAGCAGGCGATCGATCTGAGCCCGATTGTCCTGCCGGGCCTGGCCAGACAGCGTGGCGTCGCGGCGGGCGAGATCCTCGGCACCGGCGAGCGCGGCAGCCACCGGTGCGCTGGCGCTGGCGGGCGTGGTCCGCGTCGTGACCGTGCCGCAACTGGAGAGCAACGACGCGGCAAGCAGCAGCACGATGCTTTCGGCGAACCGGGACTTGACGCTCTTGCTCATCAGGATTCAGCCGCGACGGCTTTTGCAGGGGACCGGTTAGGATTCTACCTGCCCCGTCCCCGCCAGCAGGATTCACGCAACATGACGACCGCCGGCACGACGTCCCACGGGAGCCATGCAACGCCGGGCCCGATGTCGACGCTGTACGTGGTGGCGACGCCCATCGGCAATCTCGGCGACCTGTCCCCGCGCGCCTTGGCCGTGCTCAAGTCGGTCGCGGCCATCTGCGCGGAGGACACAAGGCACACGCGGCAACTGCTTGCGCATCACGGCGTCGAAAAGCCGCTGGTCGCCTTGCATGAACACAACGAGGACGCGCTGGCCGAACGCCTGGTCGCGCGCCTGGTCGCTGGCGAATCGCTGGCCCTGGTTTCCGACGCCGGCACCCCGCTGGTCAGTGATCCCGGATTCCGGCTGGTGCGGGCCGCCCGCATGGCCGGCATCCGCGTGAGTCCGCTGCCCGGGCCCTGTGCGTTCATCGCGGCACTGAGTGTCGCCGGGCTGCCATCTGACCGCTTCGTGTTCGAAGGCTTCCTGCCGGCAAAAGCGGGCGCCCGGCGGGAGCGGCTGCAGCAGCTTGCGGTGGAAACCCGGACGCTGGCCTTTTACGAGTCGTCCCACCGAATTGCCGACGTGCTGGGAGACATGGCCCTGGCGTTCGGCAACGACCGGCCGGCGGTAGTCGCGCGCGAGCTCACCAAACTCTTTGAAACGGTGCTCGACGGCAGCCTGGGCGAGTTGCACGCAGCGGTTGTCGCCGATCCCAACCAGCGCAAGGGCGAATTCGTGGTCTTGGTGCAGGGTGCCCCGGAGGATGCCGACGCCCGGATCGTGGAAGGCCGCCGCCTGTATGCGGTGCTAGGCCAGCACCTGCCTCCATCCACCGCCGCCAAGCTGGCGGCCGAGCTCAGTGGCGCTCCCCGCAAGGCGCTGTACGGAAGTGACTAAACACGCCGCTGCGCGCTGCGTCGCCGGGCCACCATGCGACAATGCGCGTGGCGGAGTCGGCCAGGCAGTCGCGTCATCTTTCCTGTTCGCAGGGCGGATGCCGAGGAAAGTCCGGGCTCCACAGGGCACGGTGCCAGGTAACGCCTGGGCGGCGCGAGCCGACGGAAAGTGCAACAGAAAGATACCGCCGATGGTCCGCAAGGACACAGGCAAGGGTGAAATGGTGCGGTAAGAGCGCACCGCGAGCCTGGCAACAGGCCGGCACGGCAAACCCCACCGGGAGCAAGGCCAAATAGGGACCCCACGACGCGGCCCGCGTCAGGTCCGGGTAGGCTGCTCGAGCGTATCGGCGACGATGCGCCTAGAGGAATGACTGTCCACGACAGAACCCGGCTTATCGGCCGGCTCCGCCACCTTTCAACGCGCAGCGTTGAAAGGTGCCCCCGATTTCGATGTTTGTGCTGCGCAAAAACACCGAAATCGCGGGTCCCGCTTGGCACGCCCAATTCCCCGCCGCTGTCGCGGCGCCCCCTTTACTAAAGGGGGCTCTTCATTCCGAACTTCCTTGCACCGACTCGGCGGCTCAGATTCCTCCGTCGGGGTCGCTGTTGCGTTGCAGCACGAACTTGCTGAACGCGCAGCGGCTTCGGAGCTCTGGCTCTTGAGCGGCAAATCTTAAAATTTGAGACGAAACAGCAGCTTGTGGATAAGGCTTGAACAAGTCTCTGAAGTTCGTCGCAAGTCCTTGACCTTCAAGGCGAAATTGGTTTCGAAACCTGTTGACAACCCTGTGGGTGGCTCCTAAGGTGGCAACTCGTGGGGAAACCGGGAAATTAGTGGTTTTCCATGGGTCGCAAGCCCGCAGAGACGGGTCACTCAGGGTAGCCGATGTTCCAGGGCGAGACCGCTATCACCATTGATGACAAGGGCCGGCTGGCGATCCCGACCAGCTACCGGGACCTTGTCGCCCGCGACTGCGGGAATCGCCTGGTGATCACCTACAACCCGTTCGAGGCCGGCAGCCTGTACCTGTACCCGCAGCCAGCCTGGGAGCGGGTGCGCGACCAGGTCAATGCGCTGCCCCGGACCCGCCAGACCAGCCGCATGTTCCAGCTCAAGCTGGTCGGCGCGGCGACCTTCGTGGAGCCGGACGGCAGCGGCCGCATCAGCATTCCCGCCAGCCATCGCAACGCGACCGGCATCGAGAAGAAGGCCGTGCTGCTGGGCATGGGCGACAAGTTCGAATTATGGAGCGAGCAGGCGCACCACGCGCAGATCCGGCAGACCCTCACGGATGCCGACCTGGGCGATGGGCTGCTCGACCTGCAGTTATGACAGCCGGTGGCGCGGATGCGCGGTCCGCCCACCTTCCGGTTCTGTATGCGCAGGTCATCGAAGGGTTGCGCGTGATCCCGGATGGAACCTACCTGGATGGCACCTTCGGCCGCGGCGGGCACGCGCGTGGCGTGCTTGAGCGGCTCGGCCCGGGTGGCCGGCTGCTGCTGATGGACAAGGATCCCGAGGCGATCGCGGTGGCCGAGCGTGACTTCGGCGCCGATGCGCGCGTAGCGATCCGCCGCGGCAGCTTTGCCGAGCTCGCGCAGTGGGACGCAACGGCAACCGGCCTTGACGGCGTATTGCTCGACCTTGGCGTCTCGTCGCCGCAGCTGGACGTCGGCGAGCGCGGCTTCAGCTTCGGCAAGGACGGCCCGCTGGACATGCGCATGGACCCGGCTGCAGGCGAGAGCGCTGCGCAGTGGCTGGCGCGCGCCGACGAGCGCGAGATCGCCGATGTGCTGTGGACTTATGGCGAAGAGCGCCTGTCGCGCCGGATCGCCCGCACGCTGGTGGCGCGTCGCGCCGAGCAGCCGATCACGCGCACCGCTCAGCTGGCGGACATCATCGCGTCGGCGGTGCCACGCGGCGCCTCCAGGATCCATCCCGCGACGCGCAGCTTCCAGGCGATCCGCATCTACATCAACCGTGAACTGGCGGACCTCGAAGTCGGCCTGGACGCCGCGTATGCGCGCATGAAAGTCGGCGGGCGCCTGGTGGTGATCAGCTTCCATTCGCTGGAAGACCGCATCGTCAAGCGATTCATCGCTGCCCGCGCCAAGGCGCCGCCCGGCAACCGGCGGATGCCGGTGCCGCAGCCGTTCACCCCGACCTTGCTGGAGGTCGGCCCCGCGCAGCGTGCCGATGACGTCGAGCTTGCGGCCAATCCGCGCGCGCGCAGCGCCGTGTTGCGGATCGCCGAACGGCTGGCCGGTGTCGGCGTGGAGGTGTCGCCGTGAGCGCACGCCTGTTGCTGGCTGCGCTGATCGCCGCCAACGTGCTGTCGGCGGTCGGCGTCGTCTTCGCGCGCCACGAACACCGCCAGTTGTTCATTGCGCTGACCAAGCTCGAGAAAGCGCGTGACGAGTTGAACATTGAATTCGGTCGCCTGCAGCTGGAGCAGGCCACCTGGGCGGAGAGCAATCGCATCGACCAGGTCGCCCGCACGCGCCTGGGGATGAAATTCCCCGAAACCGGCGACATCGTGGTGGTGCGCCAATGAACGGCCGGACGCCATCCAAGGCGCCGCGGTCGCGCAAGCGCGTGCAGTTCAACCTGCGCGGACGGCTGCTGCTGGTCACCGGGGCGCTGGGCCTGTGCTCGCTGGCGCTGGTCGGGCGCGCAGTGGACTTGCAGATCGTCGACAACGCTTTTTATCGTGCGCAGGGCGATGAGCGCTTTCTGCGCGAGATCGCGATACCGACGTCACGCGGCATGATCACCGACCGCAATGGCGAACCACTGGCGGTTTCATCGCCGGTCGAATCCTTGTGGGCGAATCCGCAGGAACTTCTGAAGAATCCGGCTCGGCTGCCGGAGTTGGCACAGGCGCTGGGCGTGCCCGCGGATGAACTGATCCGCAAGGTCAGCCAGCGCGCGGGGAAGGAATTCCTCTGGCTGAAGCGGCGCATCAATCCCGACGCGGCACACGCGGTACTTGCCCGCAACATTCCCGGCGTGTTTTCCAGGCGCGAATTTCGTCGTTTCTATCCGCAGGGAGAGTCGCTGGCCCACGTCATCGGATTCACCGATATCGATGACAGTGGACAGGAAGGGCTGGAGCTGGCGTTCGACGACTGGTTGCGGGGAACGCCTGGTTCGAAAAAGGTCATCCGCGATCGCCGCGGCCGCATCGTCGAGAACGTCGATCTGGTAAAGCCCGCGCAGCCGGGTCGTGACCTCACGCTCAGCATCGATCGCCGCATCCAGTTCCTGGCCTACCGCGAACTCAAGGAGCGCGTGCTTGAAACCGGTGCGAGCAGCGGTTCCGCCGTGGTCATGGACATCGCCACCGGTGAAGTGCTGGCGATGGCGAATGTCCCGTCGTTCAATCCCAACGCGGTGGAACTCGGTGCGCGCGACGCGCATCGCAACCGCGCGGTGACGGACCTGCTGGAACCGGGTTCGACGATGAAGCCGCTGACCGTCGCCGCGGCGCTCGAGGCGGGCGTGATCACGCCGCACAGCCTGTTCGATACCAATCCGGGCTGGATGCCGAACGGCCGTTACCGGACCACCGACACCAACAACCACGGCGTACTCGACACCACCGGCGTCATCACCAAGAGCTCCAACGTGGGCGCGGCGAAGATCGCGGCGAAGATGGACAACGCAACCTTCTACAGTTTCGTGCGCCGCATGGGTTACGGCGAAAGCACGCACAGCGGATTCCCGGGCGAAGCGTCGGGGCTGTTCCCGTCGCCGGCGCGCTGGAGCGGCACGAGCAAGCAGACGATGTCTTACGGCTACGGCCTGTCGGTGACGCCCTTGCAGATCGCGCGCGTCTACGCAGCGCTCGCCAACGGTGGGCGGCTGATCACGCCGAGCTTCGTGAAAGGACAGCCCGTGCGCGCCACCCAGGTGCTCGGCAAGCCCCTGGCCCATGAAGTGCTGAAGATGATGCAGACGGTGACCGAACCCGGCGGCACCGCGTACCCGCAAGGGACGATCCTTGGCTATCACGTCGCCGGCAAGACCGGTACCGCACGCAAGGCCAGCGGTGGTGGTTATTCGCGCCAGTACGTCGCCTTCTTTGCCGGCGTGGTACCGGTCGACGATCCCCGGTTCGCGATGGTCGTGGTGATCAGCGACCCGGATCCAACGCGCGGGCATGGCTATTACGGCGGCCTGATTTCCGCGCCGGTGTTCCACAACGTCATGGAAGGCGCGTTGCGCCTGATGGACGTGCCGCCCGACGACATCGACACGTGGCTGGCGGCGCAAGCCGCGGACGAGGCCAAGCGCGTCGGCAAGGCGGCCAACAATGGCGTGACGGCGGCCGCTGCGAAAGCGCCAGCGCCGGCCACGACGGAAGTGGCGGAATGACCGGGACCATGCTGCTGGGCGAATTGTTGCCGGATGTCGCCGGCGTTCCCGCCGACCTGGTGGTCACCGGCCTGGTGCAGGACAGTCGCGCCGTGCATCCCGGCGATGCCTTCGTCGCGATCGGGCCGGTTGCCAACGACATGTCCGTGCATGGGCTGCGCTTTGCGCAGCAGGCGCAGGCAGCGGGTGCAGCGGCGATCCTGTTCGAGCCCCCGGCGCCGGCAGGGCTTTCCGCCCCGGCGGGAGCCATCGCCGTGCCCGACCTGCAGGCGCGCATCGGCGAGATCGCCGACCGCTTCCATGGCCAGCCCTCGCGTGCGATGACGATGGTCGGCGTCACCGGAACCAACGGCAAGACCTCGACGGTGCAACTGCTCGCCCAGGCCTGGACCCGGCGCGGCATGCGCAGCGGCAGCATCGGCACGCTGGGTGCCGGCCTCTACGGCCATGCCGTGCCCACCGGTTTCACCACGCCGCTGGTGCTGCAGTTGCATGCCCTGCTTGCTTCATTGCGCGACGCCGGCGCACAGGCGGTGGCGATGGAAGTCAGTTCGCATGCGCTGGACCAGGGTCGCGTCGACGGCGTGCATTTCGACGTGGCGGTCTTCACCAACCTCACGCGCGACCACCTCGACTACCACGGCGACATGGATGCCTATGGCAGTGCCAAGGCACGCCTGATGGCGTGGCCGGGATTGCGGTCGGCGGTGGTCAATCTCGACGATGCGTTCGGCCGCGCCCTGTGCGCCGCGTTGCCGGCGACGACGCATGCCATCGGCCTGAGTTCGCAGGGCGCACAGGCCGACGTGCGCGCGGAGAACATCTCGCTCGACGCCGACGGCCTGGCCTTCGACCTGGTACTGGGCGACGCGCGGTTCGCGGTGCAGTCCGCGTTGCTGGGCCGCTTCAACGTCGACAACCTGCTTGCCGTCGCCGGAACGCTGCATGCGCTGGGGGAGGCGCCGGCCACGATCGCCAGGACACTCACGCAACTGCAGCCCGTCCCCGGGCGCATGAACCGGCTCGGTGGCAACCTCGGCCAGCCCTTGGTGGTGATCGACTACGCGCACACGCCCGATGCGCTGGAGCAGGCGTTGACGTCGTTGCGGGCGCATGTGCGCGGCCGCCTCGCCTGCGTGTTCGGCTGCGGTGGCGAGCGCGATCGCGGCAAGCGGGCGCAGATGGCGGCGATCGCCGAGCGCCTTGCGGACGTCGTGATCGTGACCGACGACAACCCGCGGTCCGAAAGTGGCGATGCGATCGTGGCCGACATCCTGTCCGGTTTCGAGCGGCCGCAGCAGGTCATCGTCGAGCGCGACCGGGGTGCGGCCATCGCCAGGGCGGTGCAGCAGTCCGGCGAAACCGACAGCGTGCTCGTCGCCGGCAAGGGGCATGAGCCCTACCAGGAAGTCGATGGCGTGCGACACCCGTTCGACGACACGTGCGTCGCCGACGCGGCGTTGGCGCGCGCGTGGCCGGAGCGACGCGCATGAAGCCGCTGCTGCTCAGCCAGATCGCACAGTGGACAGGCGGGCGCCTGTTGGGCGAGGACCTCCTCGTCGACTCGCTGGCCACCGACACGCGAGCGCTGGACGATGCGGGCGCCGCGAGCTTGTTCGTCGCGCTGAAGGGCGAGCGCTTCGACGGGCATGCGCACGTGGCCGATGCCGCCGCGGCCGGCGTCGGCGCTGCGCTGGTCGCACGACAGATCGATGTCCGTCTGGCGCAAGTCGTCGTCGCCGACACCGAGCGTGCACTGGCGGCATTCGCTGCAGCCGTGCAGGCCGCGCGCGCCGGCAAGGTCATCGCGATCACCGGCAGCAATGGCAAGACCAGCGTCAAGACCTTGCTGCTCGGCATCCTCCAGCGCGCCGGTTCGGCCTACGCCAATCCCGGCAATCGCAACAACGAGATCGGGCTGCCGCTGGCCGTGGTCGACGCGCCGGACGATGCCGACTTTTTCATCTACGAGATGGGCGCCGGCAAGCCGGGCGACATCGCCTACCTCACTGGGATCGCGCGCCCCGACATCGCGCTGGTGAACAACGTCGCACCGGCACACCTGGAACGCATGGGCAGCTTGCTGGGCATCGCGGACACCAAGGGCGCGATCTACGACGCGCTGTCCGCCGGTGGCGTGGCGGTGATCAATGCCGATGACGCCTTCGCGCCTTATTTTGCCGAGCGCGCGCATGGCCGCCGGCTGATCCGTTTCGGGCTCGAGGCGACGGCCGACGTCACCGCGCACGACGTGGTCGCCGACGGCGACGGGACGCGCTTCAAGCTGGTCACTAGCGATGGTGACATTGACGTCGTGCTGTCCCTGCCCGGACGCCACAACGTGCTCAATGCGCTGGCGGCCGCCGCCATGGCGCTCGGGGCCGGCGCGTCGCTGCAGGCGATCGGCGACGGCCTGGCGGCCGCGCGAGCGGTCGCCGGCCGGCTGGTCACGCATCGCTTGCCCGGTGGCGCGATCCTGATCGACGACAGCTACAACGCGAATCCGGGATCGCTCAACGCGGCGATCGAGACCCTCGCCAGCGCTGGCGGCAAGAGCTGGCTCGTGCTCGGCGACATGCGCGAACTCGGCGACGACGCACGCGCCCTGCATGCC
>JBBRHT010000053.1:0-10218 GCA_038222295.1 Lysobacterales bacterium | reverse complement strand
CGCGGCCGGATCCAGCGCGACCTGCTGGTGAAAGCCACCTGCGGGCACACGTCGCTGGACGGCATCGATTGGCCGTGGCTCGACGCGGAAGTCGAACGCCTGCTGTCACCACTGCCGGTGTCCGCCTGAAGCGCCTGTCTCACACGGCGATACCGGACACGGGCATGCTGGCGTCGCCGTACCCGGCTGCCTGACCATGACCGCCAGCTTCCTCTTCTACGACCTGGAAACCTTCGGCGCCGATCCGCGCACGTCGCGCATCGCGCAGTTCGCCGCCATCCGCACCGACGCCGAGCTGCGCGAGGTCGACGACCCGATCAGCTTCTTCGTCAAGCCGGCGGACGACCTGTTGCCCTCTCCCGTCGCGACGCTGATCACCGGCATCACGCCGCAGCAGGCCCTGCGCGATGGCGTCAACGAGGCCGAGGCGTTTGCGCGCATCTTCGATGAGATGTCGCAGCCGGAAACCTGCACGCTCGGCTACAACTCGCTGCGCTTCGACGACGAGTTCGTCCGCCATGGACTGTTCCGCAATTTCCATGATGCGTATGAACGCGAATGGCGCGGCGGCAACTGCCGCTGGGACCTGCTGGACGTGCTGCGGCTGGCGCATGCGCTGCGCCCGGACGGCCTGGCCTGGCCGCAACGCGAGGACGGTGCGACCTCGTTCCGCCTTGAGCACCTCGCCCTGGCGAATGACGTGCGAACGGGCGATGCGCACGAAGCCCTGTCCGACGTGCGGGCGCTGATCGGCATCGCGCGCAAACTGCGCCTCGCGCAACCCAGACTGTGGGATTACGCATTGCAGTTGCGCAACAAGCGCCACGCCGCGCAGCTGCTGGACACCGTCGGCACGTCGCCGGTGCTGCATGTCTCCCAGCGCTACCCCGCATCGCGGATGTGCGCGGCCGCCGTGCTGCCACTGGCACGGCATCCGCACATCGACAGCCGGGTGATCGTGTTCGACCTGGACGGCGACCCGGAGTCGCTGCTGGCGCTGGACGCTGAAGACATCGCAGATCGCTTGTACACGCCCGCCGCCGACCTGCCGCCGGGCGAGGTGCGCATCGGCCTGAAGGAAGTTCACCTGAATCGCTGTCCGTCCCTGGTCGCCTGGGGACACCTGCAACCGCGGGACTTCGAACGGCTTGGCATCGAGCCCGCGATGGTCGAAGCCAAGGCTGCGCGGCTGCGCGAACTCGGGCCGGAGCTGGCGGAAAAAGTCCGTCGCGTCTATGCCGCGGGGCGTGCGCGCGAGCCTGGCGACGTCGATGCCAGCCTCTACGAGGGATTCGTCGGTGATGGCGACAAACGGCGACTGGCCGACGTGCGCGCGACCCCGCCCGAAGCGTTGGCCACGCGCACATTCCATTTTTCCGACCAGCGCCTGGTCGAGCTGCTGTTTCGCTATCGCGCACGCAACTGGCCCGAAACCTTGACCCATGACGAACGCCTGCGCTGGGATGATTATCGTCGCCAGCGCCTCGTGGGCGAGTCCGGGTGGTCCGAGCTGAGCCTGGAAGGTTTCCGGACCGAGCTCACCAGGCTGCGTGGCATCCACGCCGGGGACGGACCGCGACTGGCACTGCTGGACCAGCTGGACGACTGGGGACTTTCACTCGAACGCTCGCTCGCATGACCACGTATTTCGACGACAAGACATTCAAGTTCCTGCGCGGCATCGCGCGCAACAACGACCGCACCTGGTTCCTTGCGCACAAGGATGCGTATGAGGCGACCGTGCGCCAACCGTTCCTGCAACTGCTGCTGGACCTGCAGCCCGGCCTGGCCGGGGTCAGCGCCTATTACCGCGCCGATCCGAAACCGGTGGGCGGCTCGCTGTTCCGGCTGCACCGGGACACGCGGTTCGCCAGGGACAAGACGCCGTACAAGCGCTGGCAGGGCGCACGCCTGTTCCATGCGCGTGCGCGCGAGGTCGATGCGCCATCGTTCTACCTGCACCTTGAGCCCGGCGCGTGCTTCGTGGGCGCCGGGCTGTGGCATCCGCAGCCGGACACGCAGCGCCGCCTGCGCCAGTTCATCTTCGACAACCCGGGCAGCTGGGAGACGGCCGCGCATGCGCCAGCGTTCCGCAAGCGCTACGAGCTGGAATCCGGCGAATCGCTGGTGCGGCCACCGCGCGGATTTCCCGCCGACTTCCGATTCATCGACGACCTGAAGCGACGCAACTTCGTCGCCGTGCGCGCGCTGCCGGATACGACGGTGCTGGGTCCACGGCTGCGCCAGGTTCTGGAAAAGGATTTGCAGGCGCTGGCGCCTTTCGTCGACTATCTGTGCGCAGGGCTGGACCTGGAATTCTGATCGCGCTGCCACCGCACATTGGCCGCCGACCGTCGCACGGGCCATGACGCCACTGGAGCAATGACTACAATGAAACGGTGGCTGGTCCTGATCCTCGTCGGCATGCTGGCGCTCACGGGCTACGTTGGCAGCGGCCCATATCGCGCCATGCGTGCGATCCGTATCGCGGTACAGGCGCAGGACGCCGCTGCCCTGTCAAGACAGGTCGACTTCCCGTCCGTGCGCGCCAGCCTCAAGGCGCAGTTGTCTGATCGACTGGTGCGCAAGGCGGGTCCAGGCCTGCAGTCGAGCGTGTTCGCGGCTCTCGGCCTGCGTCTTGCCGACAGCCTGATCAGCCCCGCCGTTGACACGATGGTCACGCCACTGGGCCTGGGCGCGATCATGGAAGGCCGCAGGGAATGGGCGCACGCCAGCAGTGGATTCGCGCCGCCCGACCCTTCCGCGCAACCGGACGATCCATTGCGCGGCGTCGTCTATCGCTACGAGTCGCCTTCGCGATTCACGGCGACGATCCGGGACGTCCAAGGCAAAGCGACCGTCTTCGTGGTGACACGTTCCGGCCTGGACTGGCGGCTGTCCGATATCCGTCTTCCGTCGCTGGCCCTGGACTCACAATCATGAATCCGCAGGCATCCGCGACACGCTGTTAATGGCGAGCCGCCTAGGCTGGCGGGCGTCGTCATCCGCCGCGGCTGCCATGAGAATCGCCCAGATCGCACCCCTGTACGAAGCGGTACCGCCCAAGCTCTACGGCGGTACTGAACGGATCGTGGCGCACCTCACCGATGCACTGGTCGACCTGGGCCACGACGTCACGTTGTTCGCATCGGGCGATTCCAGGACGCGCGCGACACTGGTCCCGATGCGCGAACAGGCCATCCGCCTGGATCCCGATGGCCTGCACTCCGACATGGCCAGCCATCTGTCGATGCTGCATGAGGTGCGAAGCCGTAGCGACGAGTTCGACATCCTGCATTTCCATGTCGACCTGCTGCACTTTCCGTTGTTCGCCGACATCGCATCACGCACCTTGACCACGGTGCATGGACGCCTGGACCTCAAGGACCTGGCGGCGGCCTACCGCCGCTGGCCGCGATTCCCGATGGTGTCCATTTCAGACCACCAGCGTCGTCCGCTGCGATTCGCGAACTGGGTGGGCACCGTGCAGCACGGCATGCCGCCCTCGCTCTATCGGGTCTCGCCTCGCGCGAAAGGCGGCTATCTCGCGTTCCTGGGACGCATCTCGCCGGAAAAGCGCCCCGATCGCGCGATCGCGATCGCCAAGGCCGCCGGGTTGCCGCTCAGGATCGCAGCCAAGGTCGACGCAGCCGACCGCGCCTATTTCCGCGAGATCTCGCCCTTGCTCGACGATCCATCCATCGCATTCATCGGCGAGATCGACGACGAGCAGAAGTCGGACTTCCTGGGCAACGCGGCTGCGTTGCTGTTCCCGATCGACTGGCCCGAGCCGTTCGGCCTGGTGATGATCGAGGCCATGGCCTGCGGCACGCCGGTGATCGCATGGCCGTGCGGTGCGGTGCCGGAAATCATCGATGAGGGCATCACCGGGCGCGTTGTCAGCTCGCAGGCGGAGGCGGTCGCTGCGGTCGCCGAAGTTGCGGCGTACGATCGCGCCCGCATCCGCGAGATCTTCGAACGACGTTTTTCCGCCCAGGCCATGGCGCGCAATTACCTCGCGCTCTACGAGCGCCTGATCCCGCAGCGCGATACCGCAACCCGCCTGCTGGCATGACCGACCGTGGTTGACCTGCAGCCGGCAGCGACCGCAGCCTCCTTCACCACCCATGTGCTCAAGGATGGCGACAGCTTCGTCGTCGCCAATGCCTACGGGGATATCGAGGGTGGAAGCGACGGCCTGTTCCATGACGACACGCGGCTGTTATCCACCTACAGCCTGCGCATTGCCGGGTTGCAGCCCGAGGCGCTGAGCGCCGCCGTGACCCGAGACAACGTGTTCTTCGTCGCGCATCTCACCAACCGCCCGTTGCCGGTCCTGGGTGCGCCGGATGCCATGTCGGGGCTGGTGCATATCGTGCGGACGCGATTCCTGTGCGAGGACCGCCTCTACGAGAGGATCTGCTGCCACAACTACGGCAACCACGGCGTGGTCGTGCCATTGCACCTGCGCCTGGCCGCTGACTTCCGGGACATGTTCGAGGTCCGGGGCAGTGTTCGTGCGGCCCGGGGCACGCTGTTGCCGGTGGAATCCAGGGATCACGCGATTGTCTTCGGCTACGAAGGACTCGATGGGCGCCATCGCACCTCGGCGGTGGTGTTCTCGCGTGAGCCCACGGTGCGCACGGCCAACTCGGTGGAATTCATCCTGGACCTGCTGCCCAATGCGAGCGACGAGATCTTCGTCGAGGTCGGACTGTCGGTGCAGGACGTCCCGTCGAGATCGCGATATCGCAGCGCGGCGGCACGCGCGCTCATGACGATGCGCGCCCGTCAGCGCCGCGGCGCCAGCGTGCGCAGCGTCGGACCCTTGTTCACGTCGTGGATGGAACGCTCTCGCGCAGACCTGGCGCTGCTGACGAGCGAACTGCCGACCGGCCCCTATCCCTACGCGGGCATTCCGTGGTTCTCCACGCCCTTCGGTCGCGATGCAGTGGTGACATCGTTGCAAACGCTCTGGTTGAATCCAGGCATGGCGCGCGGCGTGCTGTCGTTCCTTGCGGCCCACCAGGCGAATGACAAATCGGCATTCCTGGATTCGGCGCCCGGCAAGATCATGCACGAAACCCGCAAGGGCGAGATGGCAGCAATGCGCGAGTTGCCGTTCGGCTTGTATTACGGCGGCGTGGATACGACACCATTGTTCGTCATGCTGGCTGGCGCCTATGCGCGCCGCACCGGCGACCTGCACCTCATCGCCACGCTGTGGCCGGCGCTGCTGGCGGCGACCGCCTGGATCGAACGGGTCTGCGACGCCAATGCGGACGGATTCCTGGATTACGAGCGCGGCCAGACCAGTGGCCTGGCCAACCAGGGATGGAAGGACAGCGAGGACTCGGTCTTCCACGCGGACGGACGCATTCCCGCTGGGCCGATCGCGCTGGTCGAAGTCCAGGGCTATGTCTTTGCCGCCCTGCGCGCGATGGCCGATCTGGCACGCCGCCGCGGCGAATCCGACGCTGCGCAACATTGGCAGGACCGCTCCGAACGACTTCGCGAGCGGGTGGAGCAGCGATTCTGGATGCCCGAGCGCAACTTCTACGGCATCGCAATCGACGGCGACGACGCACTGTGCCGGGTGCGCGCGAGCAATCCGGGACACCTGCTGTTTGTCGGCCTGCCAAGTCCCGAACGGGCCGCGTTGACGGCGGCGCAGCTGCTCGGCCCCGCGTTCTCAACCGGTTGGGGGGTGCGCACGTTGGCCGAAGGTGAAGCGCGCTACAACCCGATGTCCTATCACAATGGATCCGTGTGGCCGCACGACACCGCGTTGTGCGCCGCCGGCATCGCACGGACCGGTGACCGCCATGGCGCGGTGCGGTTGCTGCGGGCCGTGTTCGAGACGGCGGCTCATTTCGACATGCGCCTGCCAGAACTGTTCTGCGGCTTTTCGCGCGCGCAGGGCAACACGCCGGTGTCCTATCCCGTCGCCTGCCTGCCACAGGCGTGGGCCGCCGGATCGGGCTTCATGCTGCTGAAGGCATGCCTGGGTGTCAGCATCGACGGCTGGCGCAACGAGATCCACGTATCGCACCCGCACCTTCCGTCGGGAATCGAACAGCTCGCATTGCGTGGCCTGGACGTCGGCCCGTGTTGCGTCGACCTGGTCTTCCAGCGACTGGATGGGCGCGTGATCGTCTTCGTCGAGGGTCCGGAGGCCGACCGCATTCCCTTGCGGATCCGCGGCCTGTAGCGATCAGCCCTGGTTGGCCACGCCGTGCGGAACGTGGCCGGCCGCGACGTGGTCGCGCGCCGACGCGATGTTGTGCTCGGAATCGTCAAAGAAGATATCGGCCCCGAAGGCATCCAGGAACGGTCCCTTGGCCCGGCCGCCCAGGAACAGCGCTTCGTCCAGGCGCACGCCCCATTCGCGCAAGGTGAGGATGACGCGCTTGTGCGCCGGTGCCGACCGCGCCGTGACCAGGGCGGTGCGGATCGGCGACTGCGTGCCTGCGGGGAAGGCGCTCTGCAATCGGTGCAGTGCATCGAGGAAACCGCGGAAGGGCCCGCCCGACAAGGGCTCGCCGGCGTGGACGCGCTCGTTCTCGGCGAATGCCTCCAGCCCGCCCTGTCGCGAGACGCGCTCGGATTCGTCGCCAAAGATCACGGCATCACCGTCGAACGCGATGCGCAACTGGTCGTCGCGATGCATTGGACTGGCCTTTTGCGCCGCCGGCAGGATGGTCGCGGCCGCCACGCCGGCGGCGAGCGCGCTGCGCACGTCGTCGCCGTGGGTGGACAGGAACAGGTCCGCGCCAAACGGTCGGATGTAGGGATACGGCGGCGCGCCATTGCTGAAGGCTGCGCGATGGATCGCCAGCCCGTGGTGTTCGATCGAGTTGAAGATGCGCAGGCCGGTGTCAGACGAATTGCGCGAGATCAGGATGACTTCGACCCGTGGTGCCTGTGGCGCAGCGCCATCATTCAGCGCCAGCAGCTTGCGCACCAGCGGAAACGCGATGCCCGGCGCGAGCAACTCATCCTCGTGCGCACGCTGGAATGCCGCGTAGGCATCCAGGCCTTCCCGCTCGAACAGGCCGTGGCTGTCCTCCAGGTCGAACAGCGCGCGCGACGAGATGGCAACGATCAATGGGTCGGAACCGGTAGTCTCCATTGAGACACTATCCTCCATGCAGGTATCGCCGGTTGAGACTGGTAACCGACCTGCCGTCACACGCTGCCACCACCCGCGTCGCCACTCAGACCACGAACTGCTCGCTGAGGATGCGTTCTTCCAGGTTGTGCTCCGGATCGAACAGCAGCGTCACCGTCAGGTGCTCGGACTCGCGGATCGTCACCTCGACAACGTCGCGCACCTCATGGGAATCCGCGGTTGCACTGACCGGCCGCTTGTACGGATCGAGCACGCGGAACCGCACCTGTGTCGCCGACTTCAGCAATGCACCGCGCCAACGCCGCGGCCGGAAGGCTGCAATCGGCGTCAGCGCAATGATGCTCGAGCCCAGGGGAAGGATCGGTCCCTGCGCCGAGAAGTTGTAGGCGGTGCTGCCGGCAGGCGTTGCGACCATGACGCCGTCGCAGATCAACTCGTCCAGCCGCGGCTTGCCGTTGAGGTCGATGGCGATGTGCGCGGCCTGTCTCGTCTGCCGCAGCAGCGACACCTCGTTGTAGGCCAGCGAGCCGACCGTCGTGCCGGACTCGGTCATCGCCTGCATTTCCAGCGGCCGAAGAACCGCCGGCTCGGCAGCGTCGATGCGCTCGATCAGGTGGTCGCCGTGGTAGTGGTTCATGAGGAAACCGACGCTGCCCAGCTTCATCCCGTAGACGGGCTTGCCGGCCGTGGCATGGCGATGGAGCGTCTGCAGCATGAAGCCATCCCCGCCCAGCGCGACCACGACGTCGGCATCCTCAGGCGCGTGTAGGCCATGGCGCGCAGCCAGCTGCGACAGTGCCGTCTGCGCTTCCGCGGTCGGGCTTGCCAGCAATGCGATACGCAGCTCGCTCATCGGTCACTCCGTAGCTGATGCCGCGAGGATAACGCCATGCTTCGGGACGGCGAAACCCGCCCGCCCCGGACCCGGGGCGCGTGCCGGTGATGGCGGGTGTCCCTCAGCCGCGCGATGCCAGTTGCGACAGCCGCTGCACGGCAACCGATGCGGTCGGGTAGTCGAGCGTCTTCTGCGCGGCCAGCTCCGCCAGCATGGCAAGGGTGAATCGCAGCGAGGCGTCATCGCGATCCAGCCAATGGCGCACCTGCGCATCCGCGGAGTCGCCGGGCATCGCGAGGACCTGCTGCACCAGCGCTCGCTGCTGCGCGGCGAGCTCATCGCGCAACACGCCACGCGCGACCGCATGCCAGCGTCCGTCGACCGGCAGCGCATCGATCTGCGCCTGCAACCAGGGCAGGTTCAAGGCGTCGCCGAGCCTGAAGTGCACCTTGGCAACCGCGATCGGCGACATTGCGCTGTCTCGCGCCAGCTCGATGATGTCGCAGCACGGCTCAAGGTATGGAAGGGCCGCGAGTTGCGCGCCAAGCTCTCCCGGAACGCCACGCGCCTTCCAGTCGCGCAGGCTGGCGTCGTAGGCCGGACGCTGCGACGCCGGCAGGATGTTTTCACCGGCGCGGATTTCGCGGAAGCCGTCATGGTAGCGGTCCACCGCAGTCGCGATATCCGGGATGGCACCTGGACGCGACAGCAACCAGCGGGTGAACGACCGCTGCAGCGACCAGATGACCTGCAATGCGTCGATCTGGACCGGCTCGGCAACTGTGCCGTCGAGCGCATCGATCTGCGCCCAGAGCACGCGCGCATCGAGCGTTTCGCGCGTGATCGTGAACGCCTTCGCCACCTCGCCGGGCGTTCGCCCGGTGTCTTCCTGCATTCGCAGCAGGAAGGTCGCGCCCATGCGGTTGATGGTCGAGTTGGTCACTGCCGTGGCGATGATTTCGCGCTTGAGGCGATGCTGCTCCATCGCCTCGACGTACTGGCGCTGCAACGGCTCCGGGAAGTACCGGCTCAACTCCTTTGACAGGTACGGATCCTCGGGCACGTCCGACGCCAGCAGCTGCTGGTAGGCGACGAGCTTGGAGTACGACAACAGCACCGCCAGTTCCGGTCGGGACAGGCCGACGCCCCGCGCCTTGCGCTCGGCGATCTCCGCGTCGGACGGCAGGAACTCGATCTGGCGATCCAGCAGCCCCTGCGACTCCAGCGTGCGGATGAAGTGCTGCTTGGACCCCAGCCGCGTGACGCTCATCCGCTCCATCAGGCTGATGGCCTGGTTCTGGCGGTAGTTGTCGGTGAGCACGAGCGCTGCGACTTCATCGGTCATCGACGCCAGCAACACGTTGCGCGCGTCGAAGGTCAGCGCGTTCCTGCGGACTTCGCCGTTGAGCAGGATCTTGATGTTGACCTCGTGGTCCGAGGTGTCCACGCCCGCCGAGTTGTCGATGAAGTCGGTATTCAGCAGCACGCCGTGTTGCGCTGCTTCGATGCGGCCCAGTTGCGTGAAGCCGAGGTTTCCGCCCTCGCCCACCACCTTGCAGCGCAGTTCGCGTCCATCGACGCGCAGCGCGTTGTTCGCGCGATCACCGACATCCAGGTGCGATTCGGCGGTCGACTTGACATAGGTGCCGATGCCGCCATTCCAAAACAGGTCGACCGGCGCCTTCAGGATCGCGCTCATCAGCTCCGCGGGGCTCATCGCGGCCACCCCTGGATCGATTCCCAAGGCCTGCTTGACCTCGGGCGTCAGTGCGATCGACTTGGCGCTGCGCGGATGGACGCCACCACCGCGACTGAGCAGCGTGGGGTTGTAGTCCTCCCACGAGGAACGCGGCAACTGGAACAGGCGGTTGCGCTCGGCGAAGGAAGTTGCGATCTCCGGCGTTGGGTCCAGGAAGATGTGCCGATGGTCGAATGCCGCCAGCAGCTTGATGTGCGGCGACAACAGCATGCCGTTGCCGAACACGTCGCCGGACATGTCGCCGACCCCGACGACGGAGAAATCCTGCGTCTGGCAATCGCGTCCCATCGCGCGGAAATGGCGCATGACCGATTCCCAGGCACCCTTGGCGGTGATGCCCATCGCCTTGTGGTCATAACCGACCGAGCCGCCCGAGGCGAAGGCATCGTCCAGCCAGTAGCCGTGCGCACGTGAAATGGCGTTGGCGATGTCCGAAAACGTTGCCGTGCCCTTGTCAGCCGCAACCACCAGGTAGGGGTCATCGCCGTCATG
>JBBRHT010000052.1:0-10326 GCA_038222295.1 Lysobacterales bacterium | reverse complement strand
AGGGCGCATAGGCATCCCAGCCGCTGCGCACCCGTGCGTCGATGCGGCCGCCGCCTTCCAGTCCGGCACCGAGCGTCGCATCGACGTGCTGCGCATCGAACGTTCCGGTCAAGGTCAGGTTTTCGTACCCGACCAGGTCGTGCCGCGACTTGTCGCTGTTGCGCAGGCCACCGCTGGCCGATGTCGCACGCACGCTGCCCTGCCATGCATTGGCCACGCTGCGCAGCCGCGCATCGAGGTCGACGTCCCCATGCGGTAGCCATTGTCGGCCGTCGCTGCGCGCGGGCAGGTAGGGGCTTGCCAGCGTCAACGGCAGCGCGTGGCCGTCGACGTCGACGCCGACTTTTGGCCAGTCCGCGCGCGCGCACAGCGAGCCAGTGCCGGCCGACACGATGCAGCCGTGCGACAGCGTCCAGCGCGCACCGTCCTGCACCACGCGCACCGGTGCCTGCAATTGCCAGGCCGGTCCGCGGGCGGGCGCCAGGTACAGGCGCTCGACCGATCCCGACCATCCCGCCGTGCGCTTGCCAGCGCTGCCGGCAAGCGCGATCGCACCGACCGCGCCCGCCGCCTGCACCTGCAACTGCAGGGCTTCGACCGCGCCGCGCGCGTCGACATGCAGGCGATCCAGTGCGATACCGGCGGCGAGGCCGCGTGCATCGATCGTCAATGCGCCGTTGCCACCGCGCCAGGGCAAACGTCCATGTGCCTGCAGCGTGTCGGCGCGATAGCCGCCGTAGGCGAGGCCCTGGCCAGCCAGGTTGACGTCGATGTTGGGAGCGCGACGCGCGCCGGTCAGGCGCAACGTTCCGCGCAGCGAGCCTGTTCCCTTCGGCAGCAGGTCGTCCACGCGCAGCGGTGAAAATCGCGCGGTCACATCCAGTGCATCGGCAATGCTGCCGTGCGCATCGATGCGGCTGTCGCCCAGCGACACCGCGACATCGCCGGCATAGGCGTTGCCATGCACGGCCAGTGCGCCATGGCCCTGCAGCGCGCGCCCGCGCAATCGTCCGGCGAGCCTCGGCACCTGCACCTGCGCGTCGACACCGCCGCGGCTGCGCGCGTTGCCCGTGCTGGTGACGCGGCCCTGCAAGGCGCCATCCCAGCCGGCGAACAGGTAACCGGGGTCGAATCCGGCCAGGTTTGCCTGCATGTCCCAGCGCAGCGCGGGCGACCAGCGCAACGTGCCGCTTGCGTCGAGCCGCCCTTCGGGCATCGCCACCCGCAACGAGCGCAGCGCCATCTGCTCGCGGTTGCCGCGCCCGTCCAGCTGCACGGCCGCGGTGCGCGCACCACGGCGCACGGTCGCCCGACCGATGGCCGCCCACGCGTCCAGGCTGCCGGCGATGCCCAGGTCGGTATCCGCGCGCAGCGGCGCGCCGGCCACGGCGCCCCAGGTCACGCCGCGCGCATTGGCAGCGACGCGCAGGCTGGTGTGGCGCGGGTCGCGCATGTCGACCTGTCCGCGCAATGTCACCCGGCCCTGCAGGACATCCAGCACCAGCGGCTGCACCCGCAGGACCTGGTTGTCGAGACGGACCTGCGAGGGCTGGATGGCGACGTCCAGTGCACCGCGTGCGAGGTGCCCGCGCACGCTTGCCGCGCCGCCGCGGCCGTCGGCGCGCAGGTCGAAGGCCAGCGGTGTCGACGGCGCTGCGCCGCTCAGCAGGGCTGGGTCCAGCGCCGTGGACTGCGCACGCACCGACCAGCGCGGGACGTCGTGTCCGCGCAGCACCAGGTTGACCTGCACGGGCGCCGGCGCAGCACCGGCAATCGCCACGTCCATCGCTTCGAGGTCGCCGCGCGCGACCAGCCCGAAGCGCGCCGGCGTTCGCCCACCCGCCGCCGGCAGCACGGCGGTCGCGGTCATGTCGGTGCGGTACGCATCGGCGGGCGCGTAATCACCGTGCGCGGTGAACCGTCCGCGGTCGCTGTCGACCACCAGCCGTTCCAGGTGCAGCCGTCCACTGGACGCCTGCAGGCCGCCGCGGGCATGGCGCACCAACACCAGCGACACGCGGTCGCGTGTCACCCGCAGGCCATCGATGCGGATGGCGTCCGCGCGCAGCGCCAGCGGCGGTGCGATCTGCGGCAGCGAGTCCGGCCATCGCGGCAGCTTGAACGGCTGCGTGCCGATGGGCAGGTCGAGCGTCGCGCCGGTGATGTCCAGCGCGTCCAGGCGCAGGCTGCGACCGAGCAGCGGGCGCAGCGCGGGATCGAGCACGATGGTCCTTGCCGTGAATACGATCGTGCCCGCGGCACAGGGCTGGGTCGCCGTGCGGATGCAGGCGGGATCGGCCGCGCGCGGCATCGTGAAGCGCACGCCATGCAGTGTCATCGGACCGGAAACGGGCCCGCTGGCCTGTTGCCAGGTGAGCGTGGTGCCTGGCGGCAGGCGCGCGACGATCTGGCGCAGCAGCACGTCCCGGCCACCGACGGTCGTGAGCAACCACCAGGCGATCACCGCGAGCAGCAGCACCAGCGCCAGCGTCGCCAGGGCCGCGTGCAAGGCCACGCGCCGCGCCAGCGCCTTGCGCGCGGCATAGCGCGCGGCGCGCTGCTCCGGCGTCAGCGGAACGCCCCTCACCTCGCGCGGCCTGCGCGGCTCGAGGCGCTGCGCCCGCTCACAGGTCGGCCCCGATGTTGAGATACAGCCCCAGTGCCGAGTCCGGACTGTCGAGCCCGCGTGCGATGTCGACGCGTACCGGGCCCACCGGGGAGCGCCAGCGCAGTCCGACACCGATGCCGGTGTGCCAGTCGGGCGTGCGTCCGTTGAAGGCGCTGCCGGTGTCGACGAAGACCGCCCCGCCCCATTGCGTCGTGAAGTAATGCTCGAATTCGCTGCTCGCCGTCACCACGTTGTTCGCGCCCAAGCCGAACGTGCCGAGTCGTGGACCGACCTCGCGGTCGTTGTAGCCGCGGATGCTGCGATCGCCGCCGGCGTAGAAACGCAGGCTGGGCGGCAGGTCGACCACCGTGCGGGTGAAGGTGTGCCCCAATTCGCCGCGCAGGATCAACCGGTCGCGCGTGCCCATGCCATGGAACCAGCTGGCGCGCCCATGCAGCTGGAAGAACGTCGCATCCGACCCCAGCCCCGTGCTGCCACCGCGCAGTTCCAGCGAGGTGGCCATGCCGCGACGCGGATACAGGCGATCGTCGACGCCGATGTATTCGCCGCGCAACGCCGGGAAGGTGAAGCTGCCGTAGCGGTAGCCTGGATGGTCGATGTCGCCGGGATAGGCCCAGCGTTCGCGCAGGGCGTGCAGCGACGCCGCTGCGGTCAGGCGTGTGTTGATCATGCCGGTGCGGCTGGCGACCAGTTCCACGCGCCGCGTGTCGATGTAGTCCGTCTGTTCGTCGGCGGCCTGCAGGCTTGCCGTGTACCAGCCATCGATCCAGGCGAATGCCGGGATGCGGTATTGCAGGGTGAGCGTCTTGCGCCGCTGTGCGAAATCCAGCTGCGCCAGTGCCTTGTGCCCGCGCGAGTTGAGATAGCGCCGTTCCACGCCCAGCCGCACGCCGGCGCCGCTGCCGCTGCCGTAGCTCAGGCCGGCGCTGTAGATGCTGCGCTTGGCGGGCGTCAGCGTGACCAGCACCGGCACCTGGCGATCCTTTGCGCTGTCCGGTTGCGGCTGGATGTCGATGCGACTGAAGTCATCGAGCGCGACCAGCGACTTGCGCAACTGGTCGATCTTCTCCTGCTGGTAGGCGCTGCCGGGGGTCCACTTCACGACCTTGTGCAGCAGCGAGTCGCGCAGGATGGCTGTCGGCGCCTGCACGAAGCTCGCCGGCCCCATCGCGTAGCGCGCGCCGCTGGCCCAGGCCAGGTCGATGTCGGCCGCATTGATCGCGCGCGTGACCTCGACCTTGCGGCTGAGGAAGTCGGCGTCGAAATATCCGCGTTCGGCCAGTCGCCTGCTGATGCGCGCCTTGCTGTCCTCGTACATGGCCTGGTTGAAGACGTCGCCGATGGCCGGGGTGAACGCGGCCACCTCGCCACGCAGGACCTGGTCCGCGCTGCCTTCGCCATCGATGGCGACATGCGAGGCGCGCACGCGCACCGGCATGCCGGCGTCGACCGTGATGGTGACCGCCAGCGCAGCGGCTCCTGGCACCGCGCCGGCGGGGCGGCGTTGCACCTGCACCTGCGGGGAGAAATAGCCGAATGGGGCGAGGGCGTCGCGCGTTTCCGGCGTCGCCTGGCGCAGCAGGTAGGACAGGCGCCGCTCGGAGACGTCCTTGCCGATGGCATCGACCAGCGACAGCGCATCGCGCACGTTCTGGGTCATCGGCGCATCGACGCCGCGGATGTCGACGGACGTCACCGTGGCCGCATGCACGCCTGTCGCCGCGGTCAGGGACAAGGCTGCGGTCAACAGGCGGGAAGCGATCGGCATCCCGCCGAGGATACGCGCGGCGACGTCAACGGCTGCGTAACGCCGCGCGACTGCCTAGATCGACAGGTGCTCGATCGCCGCGACGCCGCCCAGGCGATTGGCCAGGCGTTGCAGCAGGGCGAGGCGGTTGTTGCGCACGGCTGCGTCGTCGACGTTGACCATCACCGCGTCGAAGAAGACGTCGACCTGCGGGCGCAGGCGCGCCAACCGGCCGAGCACGGCGACGTAATCGCGACGCGCCAGTGCGTCGTCGGTGTCGACGATGGCCTCGTGCACGGAGTCGGCGAGATCCTGCTCGGCCCCGGGCGTCAGCAGCGCGGGATCGACGTCGTCCGGGATGTCGCCTTCGACCTTGCGCAGGATGTTGCGGATGCGCTTGTTGGCCGCGGCGAGCGCTTCGGCCTCGGGCAGCTTGGCGAATTCGCCGATCGCCTTGAGCCGACGGTCGAAGTCCAGCAGCGATGCAGGCCGCAATGCGGTGACGGCTTCGAAGTGTTGCGGCGGAATGCCCTGGTCGGCGTAATAACTGCGAAGGCGGTCCAGGATGAAGTCGTAGATCTCCTCGAGGTCTTCGGCACGCACGCCATGGACGGCGAACTGCCCGGACACCTGCGCATCCGCGCCTTGCGAGCGCGCCTGCTCGATCGCCCTGATCTTGCCGGCCAAGGCAGCGGACGAGATGGCCTGCGCCGCTGCGATACCCGCAGCCTGCAGCAATGCACGCAGGTCGAACTCGAGTCCGCACGCAATGATCGTGCGGGCCAACCCCAGCGCATTGCGCCGCAATGCGAACGGATCCTTGTTGCCGGTCGGCTTCAGCCCGGCGGCGAAACCGCCAGCCAGTGTGTCCAGCCGTTCGGCGATGGCCAGCACCTGTCCGAGCCTCGATGGCGCCACCGCATCAGCAGCGAATCGCGGCATGTAGGCCTCGTCGATCGCGGTGGCGACGTCAGCCGGCTCGTGCGCTGCCACGGCGTAGTGGCGCCCGGCGATCCCCTGCAGTTCGGGGAATTCATTCACCAACCGCGATTGCAGGTCGGCCTTGGACAATTCCGCGGCGCGCCGCGCGCGTTGCGGGTCGACGCCAATCTCCGCCGCGATGGTTTCGGCCAGCGTGGCCACGCGCGCGACCTTGTCGGCGACGCTGCCGAGCCTGGCCTGGTAGGTGACGCTGGCGAGGCCGGACGCCATCGACGCCAGGCCTTGTTTCATGTCCTCGTCGAAGAAGAATTTCGCGTCGGCGAAGCGCGGCCGGATGACGCGCTCGTAGCCGCGGCGGATCTCCGCGACGTCCTTCGACTCGATGTTGGCGATACCGACGAAGCGATCGACCAGGCGGCCGGCGTCGTCGAGCAGCGGAAAGAATTTCTGGTTGGTTTCCATCGTCGCGATCAGCGCTTCCTGTGGCACGGCCAAGAACTCCGCCTCGAAGCTGCACGCCACCGCGCGTGGCCATTCGACCAGGCAGTTCACCTGTTCCAGGTTGTCGCGGTCGATGCGGGCGACGGCGCCGCCGGCCTGCGCGGCGTGTTCGACCTCGCGCACGATGCGCTCGCGGCGTTCGTCGGCATCGACCAGCACCTGTGCCGCGCGCAGTGCATCGACGTAATCACCGGGCATGCCGATCCACACCGGCTTGTCGTGGCTGAAACGATGGCCGCGGCTGTTGCGCCCGGCGGCGACGCCAAGCACGTCGGCGTCCACGACGTGCTTGCCGTGCAGCAGCACCAGCCAGTGCACCGGGCGTGCGAACGCGTAGTCGTGGTCGCCCCAGCGCATGGGTTTGGGCACCGGCATCGCCGCGATCGCTTCGCGCAGGATCTCCGGCAGCAGCGTCGCGGTGTTCGCACCGGGCTTGACCGCACGGTGCACGAAGCGCTCGCCCTTGTTGTCGGTGGTGCGTTCGAGTTGCGTCCACTGGACCCCGGCCTTCTGCGCGAAGCCCTGCAGCGCCCTGGTCGGCACACCTTCGGCATCGAGCGCGATGTTGAGATACGGGCCGAGCACTTCCGACTGTTGTTCGGGTTGTTCGCCGGCGACTCCCGGCAGCAGCACGGCCAGCCGGCGCGGCGTGTACAGCGGTTTCGCGTCGCCGCGCTCGACCGCGATGCCACGCCTGACCAGGCCGTCGACGACGCCGTCGAACAGGGCCTGCGCCAGTCCAGACAACGCCTTGACCGGCAATTCCTCGGTGCCCAGTTCGATCAGCAGGGGTTGCATCGGATCCGTTCGGGTCATTGCGTTGCGCCGCCTTGCGGTCCGTAGAACAGCACCCAGGTGCTGAAGTCGTCGCTGAAATTCTCGAAGTGGTGGTCGACGCCCGCCATTGCGAACAGCACTTCGCCGGTGACGAATTCCTGACGGCGGCCCGCGCAGACAAATTCGCCATGACCCGCGATCACCACGTAGATCTCGTCGCGCTTGTGCGACGTCTGCAGGTCGCGACAGCACGGCTTGTAGATCTCGACCTCGAGGCCTCCGTGCTGGAACATCAGTCGAAACCGCATCCCGGCCGGATCGTCGGCCAGTGCCTGCAACGCAGCTTCGGGAGTGAGGCGCGACGGAATCATGCCGGCATTTCCGTGGCGTTGCGCTTCAGCCCCGGAAACCCGAGTGTCTCGCGCTGCGCGTAATAGCTTTCGGCGACTGCCTGCGACAGCTTGCGCACGCGCAGGATGTAACGCTGGCGTTCGGTGACGCTGATCGCGCGACGCGCATCGAGCAGGTTGAAACTGTGCGAGGCCTTGCAGACCTGGTCGTAGGCCGGCAGTGGCAGGCCTAGCGCGACCAGCTTCAGCGCTTCGGATTCGCAGGCATCGAAGCGGTGGAACAACTCGGCGACGTCGGCGTGCTCGAAGTTGTACGCGCTCTGTTCGACTTCATTCTGGTGGTAGACATCGCCGTAGGTGACGGGCGTGCCATCGGGACCACGTGTCCATACGATGTCGAAGACGTTGTCGACGTCCTGCAGGTACATGCACAGGCGTTCGAGGCCGTAGGTGATCTCGCCCAGCACCGGCTTGCACTCGATGCCGCCGGCCTGCTGGAAATACGTGAACTGGGTGATTTCCATTCCGTTCAACCAGACTTCCCAGCCCAGGCCCCAGGCTCCGAGCGTGGGCGACTCCCAGTTGTCCTCGACGAAACGCAGGTCGTGCACCAGCGGGTCGATGCCCAGTGTGACCAGCGAGTCGATGTAGAGCGCCTGGATATCGTCCGGACTGGGCTTCATCACCACCTGGTACTGGTAATAGCGCTGCAGGCGATTGGGATTGTCGCCATAGCGCCCGTCGGTGGGTCGGCGGCAGGGCTGGACGTAGGCCGCATTCCACGGCTCGGGTCCGAGTGCGCGCAGGAAGGTCGCCGGGTGGAAGGTGCCGGCGCCGACCTCCAGGTCCGTTGCCTGCACCAGCACGCAACCCTGCGCGGCCCAGTAGGCGTTGAGGGTCTGGATCATCTGCTGGAAGGTCAGGCCGGCCATGTGTGTCGGTGTTCTCTTCTGGGCGCGCGGAAAAGCGGGCTAGTATACGTTTGCGGCCACACCGGGCCGCCGATGCCACCCGTTGCCAGCAGGCTGCCGCGGACTTGAACGCGACGAATCCCACCGCCTTCCACAAACCCTTCCTGATCATCGAAACCGGCCAGCCGGTGCCTTCGATGCGACGCCATGGGCGCTTCCCCCACTGGATCCGTGTCGCCGCCGGCCTGCATGCCGACGCCGCCATCGTGGTCAACGTCGAACAGGGCGAAGCACTGCCGGATCCGGACGGATTCGCCGGTGCGCTGATCACCGGCTCCGGCGCCATGGTCACCGAGCGCCGTGAGTGGAGCGAACGCACTGCGCAATGGTTGCGGGGCGCGGCCAACGCCGGCCTTCCGCTGTTCGGCATCTGCTACGGCCACCAGTTGCTGGCGCATGCGCTCGGCGGCGAGGTCGGCGACAACCCCGCCGGTCGCGAGATGGGCACGGTTGGGATCGACCTGCATCCGGGTGCGACCGGGGACCCGCTGTTCCAGGGCTTGCCGGCGCAGTTCATTGCCCAGGCCACCCACGTGCAGAGCGTGCTGCGCATGCCGCAGGGGGCGACCTTGCTCGCCCGCTCGGCACAGGACGGCTGCCATGCCTTCCGCTGGGGCCGGGCGACGTGGGGCGTGCAGTTCCACCCGGAGTTCAGCATCACCCACATGCGCGGCTACGTGCACGCCAAGCATGACGCGCTTGCCCGCGAGGGCCGATGTTCACGACAGCTCTCGCGTACGATCAGCGCCACGCCCCACGCGCGCCGCGTGCTGCGCCGCTTCGTCCGCCACGCACGGGCGCTGCATTCGCCGCCCAACCAGTAGTTTCAAGAGGAACAGGGATGAAGGACGTCGTCAAAGTGCCCGCCTCGGCCGGCGCGGAATGGTTGCTGGGCGGATTCCGGCTGTTGCGGCAGGCACCCTTCGGGCTGGCCGCGCTGGGCGCGATCTACGGCGTCATTGCGTTGCTGGTGCCGCTGAGCATGCAGGTCAACACCACGCTGTTCCTGATCCTGGAGTTGCTGCTGGTGATGCTGGGGCCGGTGCTGACGGGCGGCATGATCTATGCCGCGCAGTGCGTGGATCGCGGCGGCCGTGCCTTGCCGGCGCACCTGCTGCAGGGCCTGCGCGAGGGCAAGGCGCCACGCCTGCTGGCCACGCTGATCCCGCAACTGCTCGCGGTGCTGGTGTGCGCGCTGCTGCTGGTCCTGCTGATCGGCGGGGAGTCGCTGGCGCAGATGGCGCAGGCGGTCCAGACCATGCAGAACCAGGCCCAGCCGGACCCGGCGCTGGTCAGCGGCTTGCCGGTCGGTCGGCTGTTGCTGTGGATGCTGCTGGCGCTGTGCATCGGCGTGGTCACCAGCTTTTTCACCTTCATGGCCGTGCCCGAGATCATGCTGACCGACAGCCATGCCTGGGTCGCGATGCAGCGCAGTTTCCGCGCCTGCAGGCGCAACCTGCCGGCGCTGGTCGTGTTCCTGGTGCTCGCCGTCATCGCCGTGTTCGCGATCTACTTCGCGGTGATCCTGGTCGCCGTGGTGCTGCGACTGCTCGTCGGCGAGTGGGTGATGCAGCTGGTGACGCAGTTGCTGGCGACCGCGGTGCTGATGCCGGTGCTCACCGGTGCGATGTACCTGGCCTGGAAGCAGATGTTCGCCGGCGGCGGCGTGATCGCCGCGCCGACCATGGGCGGTTTCGAAGCCTGAGTCGACCTCAGCCCAGGCTCGCCTGCAGCGCCGACACATCGCGCTGCACGAGCCACGCCACTGCCAGGAATATCGCCAGGACCTGCAGCCACAGCCAAGCCCTGGCCCAGGTCGGTAATGGCCGGGCGGCATCGGACGACACCACGCGCGCGCCGGCCATGTAGTCGTGCAATGCGCGCCGTTGCGGTGGCACGGCCGCGAGTGCGTGGCCGAGGTTGAGGCTCAACCAGGACAGCGCGCCGGCGGCATGGCGCACGATGGCCTGGCCTGTCGTCACGCGATCGTCGGTGCGCGCATCGACCACGCGCAGCCCCAGCGCATGCTTGCCGGGCGAGCCCTGCCACCCCGAGCGCTCGAATCCGATGTGGTACAGCGCGGCGATCACGGCGTAGATCGCGAGCCACGGCAGCAGCATCGCCAGCAGACCGGACTGCACCGCGTCGCCAGCGGCCTGCACTGCGGGATCCTGCAGGAGCATCGCGTAGAGCGTGTCGGCCGGGCCTTGTGCCAACGCCTGCGACAGGGCTGTTTGCAGCGCGTCCGTCAGCGCGCTGGCGGCGCTAGCGCTGGCGTGCCAGCCCGCGACGAGCCACGGCCAGGCGAGCAGCGTGGCGCAGGCGCCCAATGCGGAGAAATCCAGCGTATAGGCGGCATAGCGGCGCCAGAAACCAGCCGGCGCTGCCGGCGTCATTCCAGCGAGACGT
>JBBRHT010000051.1:0-10362 GCA_038222295.1 Lysobacterales bacterium | reverse complement strand
AGACTGCACCCTCCCCCCTGGCTCTGCCCGCGGACACCGTACTGGCGCCGCGCGCGATCGACGCCCGCATCGCCTACCAGTTGGTTTCGATGATGCGTGACGTCGTCCTGCGGGGCACCGGCACCGCGGCCAAGGTACTTGGCCGCGAGGACGTCGCCGGCAAGACCGGCTCCACCAACGATCATCGCGACGCATGGTTTTCGGGCTTCGGCGGCCCCTACGTGACAACGGTCTGGGTGGGCCGTGATGACTTCCGTTCGCTTGGTTATCGCGAATACGGCGGCAAGGCTGCCTTGCCGATCTGGATCCAGTACATGCGCACGGCACTGAAGGACCAGCCAATCGCGAGCAACGATCCGCCCGATGGCATGGTCAAGGTCGCCGTGGGCGCGGGTGGCCAGTTGTTGCCGACCGCGGCAAGCGGTGGCATCACCGAATACGTCAAGGCCGAAGACCTCGAGCGCATGCAGAATGCGGTCGATTACGGCCCGCAGCAGCAGGACCAGGATGAGGAGTCCTTCGACATTTTCTGAATCCATGCCTGCGGGGATCGCTGGTCACGCAGCACTGGCGATTGCTTGCGGTACATTCGCAAGGGTTCGCCCCGGAGGCTGCCATGCACCGCGACCGCCAGCATGCCGAAACCCGGATCCGGGAGCATCGCCGCCGCCTGGCCCATGAAGCGGCACGCTTGATGGCCGAAGGCGGCATCCGGGACTACCAGCAGGCCAAGCGCAAGGCCGCTGCCCGGCTTGGAATCGCCGATGACGCCTCCCTGCCCGGCAATCGCGAGATCGAGGACGCCTTGCGCGAGTACCAGCGCCTGTTCCAGGCCGATTCGCAGGCAGGGGATCTCAGGCGCCGGCGCGAGGCAGCGCTGCAGGCGCTCGAATTTTTCCAGGGATTCCATCCACGCCTGGCCGGTGCCGTGCTTGAAGGGTTTGCCGACGGGCATTCCGCCGTCGCCCTGCACGTGCATGCCGACGCTGCTGAAGACATCAGCCGGTTCCTGGATGAGCAACGCATCCCCGCGCAGCTGCAGGCGCGGCGTGTGCGCCTTGATCGGCAGCGAACGGAAGAGATGCCCGCATGGTTGTTTGACGCCGAGGGGATCCCCTTCGAACTGACGGTCCTGCCGATGCCGGCGTTGCGCCAGGCGCCATTGTCGGAGGTGGACGGAAAACCGGTGCGCCGGGCATCCCTCGCACAGTTGCGGCAACTTCTCGCCGACGAGGACATTGCCAGCCATGAGGCCGGGCAATAACGACGCGCCGTCGCGACATCGCTTGCCTGCTGAAGCCCAGGTGCCGGCTTCGATGCGGTCGCGGCCCAGGTTCTTGGCCCGGTACAGCGCGGCATCGGCACGCGCCAGCAGGGTGGCGCCGATTCACCCACCTGGTACGCCGAGACCCCGGGCAATGCACACCTGGCGCCGACGGCCGGCGCCGTGCGTCAGGGGCTCAACAGTTCAGCGGTCGCCGATCCCGACATAGCCCCGCTCCGCATACCCGGTGTAGATCTGCCGCGGCCGGCCAATGCGGGCTTCCGGGTCCATCTGCTGCTCGAGCCAGTGCGCCACCCATCCGGCGGTGCGGGCAATGGCGAACATGACGGTGAACATCTCCGTCGGGATGCCGAGCGCCTTGTAGATGATGCCGGAATAGAAATCGACGTTCGGGTAGAGCTTGCGCTGGATGAAATAGTCATCCTTCAACGCCGCCTCCTCGAGCGTGAGCGCGACCTCCAGCAGGGGATCGTTGACGCCGAGCTCGCCCAGCACCTGGTGCGTCATCTCGCGGATGATCTTGGCGCGCGGGTCGAAGTTCTTGTACACGCGATGGCCGAATCCCATCAGGCGAAAGCCGGACTCCTTGTCCTTGGCGCGATCGATGGCCGACTGGACGTTGCCCGGCTTGCCGATGTCGGCCAGCATTTTCAACACGGCCTCGTTGGCGCCGCCATGCGCGGGACCCCACAGGGCCGCGACGCCGGCAGCGACGCACGCGTAAGGGTTGGAGCCGGTGGAACCGACCAGGCGCACGGTCGATGTCGAGGCGTTCTGCTCGTGGTCGGCGTGCAGGATGAAAAGCAGGTCCAGTGCGCGCGCGGCGACCGGCTTCATCGCCAGCGGTTCGCTGGGCACCTCGAACATCATGTGCAGGAAACGATCGACGTACTCGAGGTTGTTCTTCGGATAACGCAATGGCCATCCGATGGAATAGCGGTAGCAGCCCGCCGCGATGGTCGGCACCTTGGCGATCAGCCGCACCGCTGCCAGCCGGCGCTGCTCGGGATCCTCGAGATCCAGGGTGTTGTGGTAGAAGCTCGCCATCGAGCCGAGCATCCCGACCAGCATCGCCATGGGATGCGCATCGTGGCGGAAGCCGTAGAGGAACGTACGGAACGCCTCGTGCATCATCGTGTGGTGCGTGACTTCGTTCTCGAACGCGTGGAACGCGTTGCCCGAAGGCAGTTCACCGTGCATGAGCAGGTAGGCCACTTCGAGGAAGCTGGACTGCTTGGCCAGCTGTTCGATCGGATAGCCGCGATACAACAGGACGCCCGCGTCGCCATCGATGAAAGTGATCGCCGACTTGCAGGCTGCGGTCGCCGTGAAACCCGGATCGTAGGTGAAGCAGCCGGTTTCCTTCGGCAGCCTGGCGATGTCGATGCAGGGGTTTCCCAAGGTGCCGCGTTCCACCGGCAGCGACAGCGATCTGGCGTCGCCCGGCTGGCCGTCGACGGCGAGCGTCACGTGATCAAAAGGGGATTCCATCTCTGTCGCGTTGCCTGACACGGCGCATTCCTCGGACGGTCGTGCCGGGTGGATCCAACGGCACGCAGGGGGTTCATGGCGGGGCAGCGACTGGATTGCAACGTGCATTCGTCGCGGCGCTGGTGCCAATTATCACATAGCAGAACTGCCGCCGCCGCGGCCGCATATGCAAACGGCCACCTTCCGGCGGCCGTTGCGAAAGCAGTGCAACGCGGTCGAATTACTTCGCCGCGTAGCGCCGGCGGAACTTGTCGACGCGACCGCTGGTATCCATGATCTTGTTCTGCCCCGTGTAGAACGGATGCGACGCCGACGAGATGTCGATCTTGATCAGCGGATACTCGTTGCCGTCCTTCCACTTCACCGACTCCTTGCTGGAGAGGGTCGAGCGGGTCAGGAACTTGAAATCAGAAGTCACGTCCTGGAACACGACGTCGTGGTAATCCGGGTGGATGTCGGCCTTCATGGCGGCACCAATTTGCGCAGGGTAAGAGCGGCATTTTAGCCTGACGTCCATCTTCGGCGCAACCCGGCCTGACTCGCCGGGTGACCGACTGGCGCGGACGACCTTTCAGCGCGCGCTACGCCGCGGCATAACGGGCGGCGCCGCCCACCCAGCGCGCCACGATACGATCGGCGCTATCCGTGGCGTCCGTCAGCAGCCGGTCGGCCAGGTCCCTCACCAGCGGCAGCAGGTCGGCGTCCCGGGCCAGGTCGGCCACGCGGAAGAGGGCCAGTCCCGTCTGCCGGGTCCCGAGCAGCTCCCCCGGCCCACGCAGTTGCAGGTCCCGCTCCGCGATCACGAACCCGTCGTGGGTCTGTCGCATCGTTTCCAGCCGTTGCCGCGCCAGTTGCGACAAGGGAGCCTGGTACAGCATCACGCAACTCGATGCCGCGCTGCCCCGGCCCACCCTTCCGCGCAATTGGTGCAGCTGCGCCAGACCCAGTCGCTCCGCGTTCTCGACGATCATCAGCGACGCATTGGCGACGTCCACGCCGACCTCGATGACCGTGGTCGCCACCAGCAGGTCGAGCGCGCCATCCTTGAAGGCGCGCATCGTCGCCTGCTTCATCGCAGCTTTCATCCGGCCGTGCACGAGTCCGATGCGCAGTTCCGGCAGGGCAGCCGACAGCGCCTCGAAGGTCGACTGCGCGGCCTGGGCCACGACTTCCTCTGAGTCGTCGATCAGCGTGCAGACCCAATACGCCTGGCGACCCTCGGCGCAGGCCTTGCGGATCCGCTCCACCAGTTCCGGTCGCCGATCCGCACTGAGCGCAACCGTATGCACGGGCTTGCGACCTGGCGGCAACTCGTCGATCGACGACACGTCCAGGTCGGCATAGGCGGCCATGGCCAGCGTGCGTGGAATCGGCGTCGCCGTCAGCACCAGCTGGTGCGGCACCCTGTCGCCGCTGCCCTTGTCGCGCAGCGCGAGGCGCTGGTGCACGCCGAAACGATGCTGCTCATCGACGATCGCCAGCGCCAGGTCGTGGAACACCACGCCTTCCTGCATCAGCGCATGCGTCCCGACCACCACCTGCACCGCGCCGCAGGCGACGTCCGCCAGTGCGGCAACCCGGGCTTTTCCGGTGACCTTCCCGGCCAGCCAGCCGACGCGCACGCCGAGCGGCTCCAGCCATCCGCGCAGGGTCGACAGGTGCTGCTCCGCAAGCAGCTCCGTCGGCGCCATCAGGGCAGCCTGCTTGCCTGCCTCGACCGCGAGCAACGCGGCCAGCGCGGCAACGACGGTCTTGCCGCTACCGACATCGCCCTGCACCAGTCGCAACATCGGCGAAGATGCGGCCAGGTCATCGCGTACCTGCTGATAGACGCGCTGCTGCGCGCCGGTCAGCGCGAACGGCAGCGCTTCCCCGAGACGCAACACCAGCGTGCCGCCACCGGTCAACGGCGCGGCCTTGTGCCGCTGCAATGCGATGCGCTGGCGGCGCAGGCCAAGCTGGTGCGCGAGCAACTCTTCGAGCGCCAGGCGCCGCTGGGCAGGATGGATTCCGGCGAGCAAGGCGGCGACGTCCGCGTCCCGGGGGGGGCGATGCACGGTCAACAGCGCCGTGCGCAGCGACGGCAGTCGCAAGCGGTTGCGAAGGTCGGCAGGCAGCAGCTCCAGCGTCGCCTCGTCCGGCAACCGATCCAGGGCCAGGCCGATCAACCTGCGCAACGTCGCCGGACCGATGCCTTCGACCGCCGGATACACCGGGTCGAGTTGTTCACCCAGCGCAACCTCACCGGCGTCGACCACGCGATAGCTGGGATGGACGATCTCCAGTCCATGCTGGCCCGCGCGCGGCATGCCAAAGCAGCGCAGCCGCACCCCGGGCGCGAATTGCGCCACCTGCGCCGCGCGGAAATGGAAGAAGCGCAGCACGAGCGTCGCCCTGGAACCGTCGACGATCGCCACGCGCAACATCGGCCGGTAGCGGAATCCCCTCTCGACCGCCTCCACCACGCCTTCGACCTGGGCTGCAACGCCCGGGCGCAGATCGCGGATCGGAAGGATGCTGGTGCGGTCTTCGTACTGCCTGGGCAATTGCAGCCACAGGTCCTGCAGCGTCACCAGGCCGCGCGCGGCGAGTTTTTCAGCCACGCGAGGCCCGACGCCGGGCAATGTGCCCAGCGATGCCTCGCCGACGTCCGACAGGGCTGGCGACAGCCCGGCGACGCGCTTCATCGATTAACCGATCACCATGACGGCATCGACCTCGACCGCGGCGCCCTTGGGCAACGCCGAGACCTGGATGGTCGAGCGCGCGGGATAGGGTGCGGAAAAGCAGGCTGCCATGACCGCATTGACGGCCGCGAAGTCACCAAGGTCGGTGACGTACAGGCCGATGCGCACGACGGACTCGAGCGAGCCCCCCGCCGCTTCGCAGACCGCCTTGAGGTTGTCGAAAGCTCGCTGCGCCTGCGTGCTGATATCGCCGTGCACGAGCGCGCCGGTCGCCGGATCCAGCGGGATCTGCCCTGACAGGAAGACCGTCTGGCCGCTGCGGACCGCCTGTGAGTAGGGGCCGATCGCGGCGGGTGCGGCATCGGTATGGATCGACTGACGTGACATGGGGACTCCTGATTGGTGGAACAGGCCGGCGGCAATGCCGGAGGACGCGCAATCCTGCCTCAAAGGCGTTGCACTCCATGGACGACGCTGAGCCTGCGCACGCGACGGATCACGTCGGCCAAGTGCTTGCGGTCAGCCACCTCGATCGCGAATCGGATGGCAGCGACATTGCTGTCGCGCTCGAGATACTCGACGCCATCGATGTTGGATTCCGCCTGGGCGATGGCCGCAGCGACCTGGGCCAGCACGCCGGGGCGGTTTTCCACCTGCACCAGCAACGCGCTGTGGAAGTCACCGGAAACGTCCCGGTCCCAGCCAATCGCCACCCATCGCTCCGGCGACTTGCGGTAGTCCCCGACGTTGGGGCAATCCATGCGGTGCACGACGATGCCGCGCCCAGCCGTGTGGTATCCCATGATGTCGTCACCCGGGATCGGCAGGCAGCAGTTCGAGAAGGTGATGACGCCGCGCTCGTTGCCGGTGATGAGGATCCGGTCACCGGGAGCGCGCGCGCCAAGGGCGGGGTCCGTGGTTTCGAGCGCGGTGCTGCCGGCGGTTGGCTGTTGTCGCGCCAGCGCGAGCGCCACCTGGGCCGGCATCCGGTTGCCAAGTGCAATCTCCGATAGCAAGGCTTCCAGTCGCGGATAGCGGAGTTCGGCAAGGTAGGCCTCGAGCCGCGGCGCCGGCAACCGGTCCAGCGATGTCCCGAGATCCTCCAGTGCGCGATCGAGCATGCGGTGGCCCAATTGCACGGCGTCCTCGTGCTGCAGGCTCTTGAGTTGATGGCGGATGGCGGTACGGGCTTTGCCCGTGATCACGAACTCCAGCCATTGCGGCTTGGGAGCGGCCGACTTGGCACTGATCACCTCGACTTTCTGGCCACTGACAAGCTTGGTGCGAAGCGGCACCAGCTTCTTGTCGACGCGCGCTGCAACCGCGTGGTTGCCGACGTCGGTATGCACCGCATAGGCGAAGTCCAGCGCCGTCGCATTGCGCGGCAACTCCAGGATGTCGCCCTTCGGCGTGAACAGGTACACCTCGTCGGGAAACAGGTCGACCTTGACGTTCTCGAGGAATTCCAGCGACGAACCGGTCGCACGCTGGCTTTCCAGCAGATTGGCGATCCACGAGTGCGCGCGGCTCTGCGCGCTGTTGGACGCGCTGCCGCCGTGCTTGTACGTCCAGTGCGCGGCGATCCCGCGCTCGGCGATGAGGTCCATCTCCTCGGTCCGGATCTGCGCTTCGATCGGCGAGCCGTAGGGGCCGAACAACACCGTATGCAGCGACTGGTAGCCGTTGGCCTTGGGAATGGCGATGAAGTCGCGAAAGCGCCCGTCCAGCGGCTTGAACACCGAGTGCGCCACGCCCAGCGCGTGGTAACACTCGGACACCGAGCGCACCACGATGCGGAAACCGAAGACATCCATCACCTGGTCGAAGGACCTGCCCTCCGCACGCATCTTCGAATAGATGCTCCAGGGCGACTTGATCCGGCTGATCAGCCGGTACTGCAGGCCTTCCTTCGTCAGCCGTTGCGCGACCTGAGCCTCGATGCGCGACAGCGCCTCGCGGCGCAACAAGGGCTGGGTGCGGATGCGCTTTTCCAGCACCGCGTGCCGCCAGGGATGGATCGCGCGAAATCCCAGGTCCTGCAGCTCCGCCTTGATCAGGTTCATGCCCAGTCGCTGCGCGATCGGGGCGTAGATCTCGAGCGTCTCGCGGGCAATGCGCGAGCGCGCTTCCGGCGTCTGCGCTCCGAGCGTGCGCATGTTGTGCAGGCGGTCGGCCAGCTTGATCAGGATCACGCGCAGGTCGCGCGCCATGGCCAGCAACATCTTGCGGAAGCTCTCGGCGGCGGCTTCCTGGCGGTCCTGGAACTGCAGCTTGTCGAGCTTGGTCACCCCGTCGACCAGTTCGGCGACCGTCTCGCCGAATTCCCCGGCGATGGTCGCCCGCGCCAAGGGCGTGTCCTCGAGGGTGTCGTGCAGGATCGCCGCGATCAGCGTCTCGACGTCGACCCGCTGCTCGGCCAGCACCGCGGCGACGGCGACCGGATGGGTGATGTAGGGCTCACCGGATCGCCGGGTTTGCCCGGCGTGGGCCGCCGCACCCACAGACCAGGCTCGGCGCAACAACCGCTGCTGGTCTTCCGTCAGGTAATGGGCGGCACGCTGCAACGCCAGGACGTAATCGGGCAGCGACTCGTCGACCGGATCTGGCAATGCATGGATGGGCTCTCCGGCGCTCATGCGGCCAGCGTACGGGGAAATGACGGCAAGAGGATAGCGACGGCAGGTCCGTGCGGCTGGCTGCAGCCCGACCAGAAACAAGACGGCCCCGCTGGGTGCGGGGCCGCTGGCATTCAATGCTGCGCCGAATGTATCAGTCGTCGCCCTTGGACAGGTCGTCGTCGGCAACCACCTCGGCCGCTGCCCACTCCAGCGCTTCGCGCTCCTTGCGCTCGCGTTCGGACTTGTCGACCGCGTCGATGTACGGCTGGTCGATGCGACGCGCGGCGATCTCGCGCAAGGCAAGGACGGTTGGCTTGTCGGCGTTTTCACTGTTGTCCAGCTGCGGCTCGACGCCGTTGGCCAACTGGCGCGCGCGCTTGGCGGCCATCATCACGAGCTCGAAGCGGTTGTCCACCACTTCCAGGCAATCTTCAACGGTAATGCGGGCCATGGGGCTCCCGGCGGCCGAGGGGCCGTCCGATCTGATTCGAGGGGGCGTGGATTGTAGCCGGGGAGCTGGTTTTGAAGCAACACCGGCCTTTATGAATCAGCAGCTTAGCCGGCCATGCCAGACACAGGGCATGGCTGGACCCGCTGCACGGTGCTGGAAAACCGGAGCGTCGCGGGCCGCCCTACCCCAGCAGCGTGTTGATCAGGTCTGCATGCCGGGCTCGCTGGCGATCGCGCCGCAACCGGCAAGCGCCGAAGATGCTGCACATCTCGTCGACGGCCCGGTCGAAATGCTCGTTGACGATCAGGTAGTCGAACTCGTCGTAGTGGGACATCTCGTCGCGGGCAGCCGCAAGACGTTGGGCGATCACCGCATCGCTGTCCTGTCCGCGCGTGCGCATGCGCTGTTCGAGGGCCTCGCGCGAAGGCGGCAGGATGAACACGCTGATTGCATCGGGAACCTGTTCCCGCACCTGTCGCGCACCCTGCCAGTCGATTTCAAGCAGGACGTCGCTGCCAGCCGCCAGTTGCGGCTCGACCGATTGCCGCGCCGTGCCCTTCCAGTCGCCGTGGACGCGCGCGTGCTCGAAGAAGTCGCCCGCCGCCACCATCTGCTGGAAGGCCTCCGCGCTGACGAAGTGATAGTGCTCCGCGTGCCGTTCACCCGGCCGGGGCGCACGCGAGGTGAACGAGACAGAGAGGCGAATCGCCGGATCCCGCGCCAGGCAGGCGTTGACGATGCTGGATTTGCCCGCACCCGAGGGTGCGGCAACGATGAAAAGTGTTCCGCGCATGGGTCACTCGATGTTCTGGATCTGCTCGCGCACCTGGTCGATCAGCACCTTCAGCTCCACGGCGGCCTGCGATGTGCGTGTGTCGACCGACTTGGAGCCTAGCGTATTGGCCTCGCGATTGAACTCCTGCAGCAGGAAATCCAGGCGGCGGCCCACCGGCTCTTTCTGCACCAGCACCCGCCTGATCTCGATGACGTGGCTGTCCAGCCGGTCCAGCTCCTCGTCGACATCGAGTTTCTGCAACCACAGCACCAGCTCCTGCTCCAGCCGGCCCTGGTCCGCAGCCTGGGACAGGTCCGCCAGGCGCGCTTCGAGCTTGGCGCGTTGACCCGCGCGGATCACCGGCATCAAGGTGCGCACGTCAGCCGCACCCTGGGCGATGGCATCCACGCGGTCGATGATGACGGCGGCCAGGTTGGCACCCTCGCGCTTACGCGCGGCGGTGAACTGCGCGAGCACCTGGTCGATCAGCTGCAACGCGTCGGCCTGCAACGCCTGGGGATCCACCGCACCGGCCTGCAACACCCCGGGGAACTGCAACAGGCGGCTGAACTCGATCCGCATCGCCGGGAACCGCACCTGCAGGTCCAGTGCCAGTTCCGAGAGCTGGCCGATCATGCCGGCGTTCACGTGCAGCGCCTCGCCGCCTTCCACCGGCCGCAGGCGCAGGGTCAGGTCGAGCTTGCCGCGCGCAACCCCGGCTGAAATCCGTTCGCGCAACGCCGGCTCCAGTGCGCGCAATTCGTCCGGCAGGCGCACGCCCAGCTCGAGGAAACGATGGTTGACGGCGCGCAATTCGCAGCCCAGCGTGCCCCATGGCGTGGTGCGCTCGCCTGACGCGAAGGCGGTCATGCTGCGGATCATGGCGGTTCCCGGTGCGACCGGAGGCCGCGCAAGTGCCGATGTTAAACTTGCGCGCCCTGTCGCGGTGAACTGCATGTCGATCGAACCTGCCCTCCGGCCCAGCGGCCGCATGCCCGGGCAACTGCGGGAGGTAACCATCACCCGCGGCTTCACCCGCCACGCGGAAGGTTCGG
>JBBRHT010000050.1:0-10928 GCA_038222295.1 Lysobacterales bacterium | reverse complement strand
AACCCCATGGCGCCAGCACGACTACGTGCGCATCGCCGAACTGCCGCTGCGATTCACCATCCACTGATCGCAGCGCGCGCTGCCGTCGACACAACACCGGACCACCAACATGCTGGACATGCGCGGAGTCACCAAGGTCTACCGTACCGAACTCGTCGAGACCCACGCCCTGCGCGCGCTCGACCTGCACGTGCGCGAAGGGGAATTCGTTGCCGTCACCGGACCCTCGGGCTCGGGCAAGACGACCTTCCTCAACATCGCCGGGCTGCTGGAGTCCTTCACCGGTGGCGAATACCGGCTTGACGGGGAAGACGTCAGCGGCCTGTCCGACGACGCACGCAGCAAGCTGCGCAACCGCAAGATCGGCTTCATCTTCCAGAGCTTCAACCTGATCCCCGACCTGAACCTGTTCGACAACGTCGACGTGCCGTTGCGCTACCGCGGCATGTCGTCCGCCGAGCGCAGGCAGCGCATCGAGGACTCGCTGTCGCGCGTCGGTCTGGGCTCGCGGATGAAGCATTTCCCGGCCGAACTGTCCGGCGGCCAACAGCAACGCGCCGCGATCGCACGCGCGCTCGCCGGTAGTCCGCGCCTGCTGCTGGCCGATGAGCCGACCGGCAACCTCGACTCGCAGATGGCACGCGGCGTGCTGGAGCTGCTGGAGGAGATCAACGGCCAGGGAACGACGATCGTGATGGTGACCCACGATCCGGAACTCGCCGCGCGCGCGCAACGCAACGTGCACATCGTCGACGGCATGGCGACCGACCTGTCGGTCGAACCCAGCCTGCGGCGTGCAGCCAACGCGACCCTCGCCGAAGCCCAGCCCTGAGGACATCGCCATGGCCCGCAACGCCAACATCGGCAGCAGCCTGTTCGCAGACAGCATGTTCGCCTACTACTTCGACCTCGCGGTGCGCAGCTTCCGCCGCAACAAGGCGCTGACCGCGCTGATGGTGCTGGCGATCGCGCTGGGCATCGGCGCGAGCATGACCACGCTGACGGTGTTCCACGTGCTGTCGGGCGATCCGATCCCTGCGAAAAGTTCGGTCCTGTTCTACCCACAGATGGAGCCACGGGACATCAAGGGCTTCACGCCTGGAGACGAGCCCGCGACACAGTTGACCCGATACGACGCCGAGGCGCTGTTGCGCGACAAACGCGGCGACCGGCAGGCCCTGATGACCGGTGGCAGTGTCGGTATCGAGCCGCAGCGCTCGGGCATGGATCCGCTCAACGCCGATGCGCGCTACACGTCGGCTGATTTCTTCCCCATGTTCGATACGCCATTCCAGTACGGCTCGGGCTGGAGCCAGGCGCAGGATGAAAAGCACGAGCGTGTTGCGGTGATTGCCAAGTCGCTCAATGACAAGCTGTTCGGCGGCGCAAACAGTGTCGGCAAGACCCTGCGCTTGAACCAGCACGACTTCCGCATCGTTGGCGTGCTCGCAAACTGGCACCCGACCCCGCGCTTCTATGACATGAACAGCGACACGTTCGGCGAACTTGAGCAGGTGTTCCTGCCGTTCACCGTCTCGCGCGATCTCGACCTGGCTCGCAGCGGCAGCATGGATTGCTGGGATGCAGCCAAGGATGCAGTCGATGATCCGGAAGGCGAGACGGGTATCCATGCGCCGTGCATCTGGTTGCAATACTGGGTGCAGCTGGACAGCCCGGCGAAAGTCGCGGCCTACCGCCAGTACCTGTCCAACTATTCCGAGCAGCAACACGCCAGCGGCCGCTTCCAGCGTCCCAACAACGTGCGCCTGTCCAGCGTCATGCAATGGCTGGAGATCAACAAGGTCGTGCCCGGTGACGTGCGTTTGCAGTTGTGGCTGGCGTTCGGCTTCCTGCTGGTGTGCCTGCTCAACACGGTTGGGCTGCTGCTGGCCAAGTTCCTGCGTCGCAGCGGTGAGATCGGTGTACGGCGTGCGTTGGGTGCATCGCGGCGCGCGATCTTCCTGCAATGCCTGGTCGAAGCGGGCACCGTGGGACTGGCCGGCGGCGTGCTGGGCCTGGGACTGGCGCTGCTCGGTCTGTGGGCAGTACGACAGCAACCTGCGAGCTATGCAGAGCTTGCGCACCTGGATCCGATGATGTTGTTGACGACATTCCTGCTGGCGATCATCGCCAGCCTGCTGGCCGGCCTGCTGCCTGCGTGGCGCGCGTGCGCGGTTGCCCCGGCAATCCAGCTCAAGTCGCAGTGATTGCACCTCAATAGGAGAATCCCATGGAACTGCGTCCGATCCTGTCCACGCTGCGCCGGCACAAGACCGCTGCCGCGCTCATCATTCTGGAAATCGCGCTCAGCTGCGCCATCATCTGCAACGCGGTATTCCTGATCAGCGACCGCATCGGTCGAATGGACCGCCCCAGCGGCCTGGCGGAAAACGAACTGGTGCGCGTGCAACTGACCGGCATCGGCAAGGATGACAATGCCGCGGCGTTGACCCGCAGCGACCTGTCCGTGTTGCGCGCGGTGCCCGGCGTCAAGGCCGCAGCCGTAACCAACCAGGTCCCGTTCGTCAATTCGTCGTGGAACACCTCAGTGAACCTCACCAAGGACCAGACCCAGCCGTCGCTCAGTTCCGCCGCCTACATGGGCGATGACGCGCTGGTCGGCGCGCTCGGATTGAATCTCGTGGCAGGACGTAATTTTGCGCCGGACGAAGTGGTTGACTGGGCGGCCGTCAATGCGCCAAACAGCAAGGTCGCGATCCCGGCCGTGATCATTACCCGCAGCATGGCCGACAAGCTGTTCCCGGGCGAGAACGCGCTGGGCAAGAGCTTTTACAGCTGGGGCGACGACCCGATCCGCATCGTCGGCATTGTCGAACACCTGGCGCGCCCGAGCGAACAGGGCGGCAGCGTTGCGCACGACTACTCGATGATCCTTCCGATCAGGGTGCCCTACAGCGTTGGCGGCAACTACATCATCCGCGTCGCCGATCCGGCACGTCGCGCCGAAGTGCTGAAAGATGCCGTGGCCGCACTGAAACGCAACGGCCCGAGCCGCATCGTGCTGGACGACAACACCATGACCGTCGAGGCACTGCGCGCCAAATATTATCGGCAGGATCGCTCGATGGTCTGGCTGCTGGTGGCGGTCTGCATCGCACTGCTGGTGGTCACGGCGCTGGGCATCGTCGGTCTCGCCAGCTTCTGGGTGCAGCAGCGAACCAAGCAGATCGGTGTGCGCCGCGCGTTGGGTGCGACGCGCGGACAGATCCTGCGCTACTTCCAGACGGAGAATTTCCTGCTGGCCACGATCGGCATCGTCTTCGGCATGATGCTGGCCTACGGCATCAACCAGCTGCTCATGGCCAAGTACGAGTTGCCACGCCTGCCGGCGATCTACCTGCCGATCGGCGCGGTCACGCTGTGGCTGCTGGGACAGATCGCGGTGTTCGGGCCGGCCCGGCGCGCCGCGGCGGTGCCGCCCGCGGTGGCGACGCGAACGGTGTGAGCCGCGCGTGCGTCCAGTAGGCTAGGCACCATGGCGACGATCCTGGTCATCGACGACAACCCCGCGGTGGCAATCGCGCTGGAGACGCTGTTCTCCCTGCACGACATCGATACGCGCGCGGTGACGTCGCCGGAAGACGGCCTGGCATTACTGGCGCGAGAGCCGGTGGACCTCGTCGTCCAGGACATGAACTTCCACGCCGACACGACGTCGGGCGAGGAAGGGGTTGCGCTGTTCGGCGAGATCCGCGCTCGCCACCCGGACCTGCCGGTGATCCTGCTCACCGCGTGGACGTCGCTGGAATCGGCCGTCGACCTGGTCAAGGCCGGAGCCGCCGACTACCTCGCCAAGCCGTGGGACGACCGCAAGCTGCTGGCGACGGTCAACAACCTGCTGGAACTGTCGCAGGCGCGGCGGGAACTCGCGCGCCATCGCGACAGCCAGCAGCGCAGGCAGCGGAACCTGGAAAGGAACAACGACCTGCGCGGATTCGTCTTCGCCGATGCCGCCACCGAGCGCGTGCTGTCGCTGGCATGCCAGGTGGCGCGATCGGAATTGCCGGTACTGGTGACCGGGCCCAACGGCGCCGGCAAGGAGAAGATCGCCGAGATCCTGCACGCCAATTCCAACGCGAAAGCCGGACCGTTCGTCGCGCTCAATTGCGGCGCACTGCCGGGCGAGTTGATCGAGGCGGAATTGTTCGGCAGCGAGGCTGGCGCCTACACCGGCGCGCAGCGTGCGCGCGAAGGCAAGTTCGAGGCGGCCGACGGCGGCACGTTGTTCCTCGACGAGATCGGGACCTTGCCGCCGGCGGGCCAGGTCAAGCTGCTGCGCGTGCTGGAAACCGGCTGTTTCCAGCGGCTGGGTGGCAACAGGGAACGCCACGTCAAGGTCCGCATCGTCAGCGCGACGAATGCCGACCTGCGCGCGTTGATCCGCAACGGCCAGTTCCGCGAGGACCTGTTCTACCGCCTCAACGCGATCGAGCTGGCGCTGCCGGCGCTGGCGGACCGGCCAGACGACATCCTGCCGCTGGCGCGGCATTTCCTGCCCGCCGGCAGGCAACTCGCCGACGATGCGGCGCGCGCGCTGCTCGCGTATCGCTGGCCCGGCAACGTCCGCGAATTGCGCAACACGATGCAGCGTGCGGCATTGCTGGCGCCCAACGCGACGCTGGGCGCGACCGACCTGGGATTGCCGGCCACGCCGACGATGGCCGCGACGAACGCGGACGAGCCCGATCGCGCCGCCATCGAGGGCGCGCTCAAGCGCAATGGCGGGGTGCTGGCGCAGGCTGCAGCCGAACTCGGCCTGTCGCGCCAGGCGCTGTATCGGCGCCTGGATCGGCTTGGCCTGGATCGCCCCGGCACGAGCCGCGACTGAGCATGCGCGGCCCCAAGCGACTGCCTTTGCGGTTGGTATTCGCCGCGTTGGCACTGGCGTACATGCTGGCGACCGCGGCGCTGTCGGTGCTGCTGGCGAACTGGGTCCCAAGCCCGTGGCTGGCCGCCGCCGCCGCCGTTGGCATCCTCGCACCGTTGATGTGGTACCACGTGCACCGCGCATTCGGACCGATGCTGGCGCTGTTCCGCGCGCTCGCCGGCACTGTCGCCGGTTATCGCGATGGCGACTTCGCGTTCGGCGTGGCCTGGGACTCGAATGACGAACTCGGCGCGCTGGTTGCCAGCCACAACGCACTGGGCGACGCCCTGCGCGACCAGCGACTGGGATTGGTGCAACGCGAATTGCTGCTCGACACGATGGTCCAGAACACCCCCGTGGCGATGGTGCTGGTGGATCCATCGCGGCGCGTGGTGCATGCCAACCTTGCGGCGCGCAAGCTGCTCGGCGAGGGACGCAAGCTCGAAGGCCAGGACTTCGATGCGTTGCTCGCGCAGACACCCGGTGCCGTCCGCGAGGCCTTCGAGCGCGGTGGCGACGGGCTGTTCTCGCTGGGCGATGCCGACAACGAGGACATCTACCATCTGGCGCGCCGGCATTTCCGCCTCAACGGGCGCCGGCATGAGCTCGTGCTGCTGCGCCAACTGACGGCGGAGCTGCGCCGGCAGGAAGTGCAGACCTGGAAGAAGGTCATCCGCGTCATCAGCCACGAGCTCAACAACTCGCTCGCGCCGATCGCATCCCTGGCCCACTCCGGCGCCGAGTTGCTGCGCCGTGGCCAGTTCGAACGCCTGCCCAATGCGCTGGCGACGATCGAGGAGCGCGCGCGGCACCTGGAAGGCTTCATCCGCGATTACGCCCGCTTCGCCAAGCTTCCGTCACCGCGCGTCGATGCCGTGCCCTGGTCGCGTTTCATCGCACAGCTACGCTCTCAGGTGGAGTTCGTCGTCGAAGGCCCGATCGAGGACAACGTCGCGCGCTTCGACAGTGCGCAGATGGAACAGGCGCTGCTCAACCTGCTCAAGAACGCGCACGAGTCCGGATCCACGGCCGACAGCGTGCACCTGCTGCTGCGGCGACTCGTCGACGGCTGGCGCATCGACGTGCTCGACCGTGGCCAGGGCATGAATGAAGCCGTGCTCGCCAACGCACTGCTGCCGTTCTACTCGACCAAGCGCGGCGGCACCGGGCTGGGGCTTGCGCTCGCACGTGAAATCGCCGAGGCGCACGGCGGACGCATCGCGCTGATGAATCGCGACGGCGGCGGTTTGTGCGTGAGCCTGGTGTTGCCTGACTGAGGCATCCCTGCAGGTCACTTGATCAGCCCGTCGCCACGCCGCGACAGGCGACGGGACGTTCAACCGAAGTGGCTGGGACCCACCGCCGGCGGTTGCGGCTGCATGAAGTAGTCGTGCAGGTACTTCTCGCCCTCGTCGCAGAACGCCGTCACCACGGTTCGCAGTTCGGGGAATTGCTCGCGCACGCGCCTGGCGGCAACCAGGTGGGCGCCGGAACTCGGCCCGCACAGCAGACCGTGGGCACGCGCGAGATGGCGCATCGCCTCGACGGCATCCTCGCTGGATACCGTCAGCACCTGGTTTACCAGCCCGGCGTTGCGCTGGAAGATCCCGGGCACGAAGCCATCGGAAATGCCCTCGATGTCGTGCGTGCCGATCTCCCCGCACAGGATCGTGCTCGACTCCGAGGGCTCCATCGCGAACAGGCGCACCTGCGGATTGACGGCGCGAAAGGCCTGGCCGACGCCGATCAGCGTACCGCCGGTGCCGACGCCGAGCACCAGTGCATCGGGTAGGGCTCCGGCCGGTAGTTGCGCGAGGATTTCCGGACCAAGCACCAGGCGGTTCTCCTCGATGTTCCATTCCGACTCGAACTGGCTCGGACAGAAGAACCCGGGTTGCCGTCCCAGGTCGCGCGCGCGCGCGAGCGCGGCGTTGACGTGGAAGTTGCCGCAGAACAGCACGTCGGCGCCGAACGCCCGCGAGATCGCGACGCGCTCGCTCGACAGGCCTTCCGGCATCACCACCAGCATGCGGTAGCCCTTGACGGCAGCCACCATCGACAGGGCGTTGCCGGTGTTGCCACTGGTCGCCTCCACGATCGTGTCGCCCGGTTGCAGCAATCCGTCCTGTTCGGCGCGCTCGATCATGTAGCGCGCGATGCGCGCCTTGATCGATCCGGACGGATTGAGGAACTCGAGCTTGGCGTAGATGCCTTCGACTTCCAGCAGCGGGGTGTCGCCAATGGCATCGAGGATCGAATCGGAAACGCCTTGGTAGCGAACGGGCTGCATGGTGTGCTCCGGGTGACCTCAGGCCGCGGGTGTGGCGTGCGTGTGCTGCATGACGTCCAGCGCCAGCGCGGAATGCGCGTAGGCACCGCCCGCGCGCATTTCCGCGGCGACCCAGATGGCTTCCATGACCTGCTGCTCGGTCGCACCGTGCTTGAGTGCCGCGCGCGTGTGGCCCTTGATGCAGTAGGGACATTGGGTGACGTGCGCGACCGCCACCGCGATCAATTGCTTGGTGACGGTTGGCAACGCGCCTTCGGCGAATACGGCGGCACTGAATGCGTTGAAGGCCTGCAGCGGACCTGGCGCGAGTTCGGCGCGCTTGCGTGCGATGTCCGGCGTGCTCTGCGGATAAACGGGGTGGTCCATTCGAGGTTCTCCCTTGGTTGACATGGCGCGGGTTCTGGCTGGTCGCACCGCGTGGGTGGTTCGCTGCGGTCGGCCCTGCCTGTGGCACCGGGCACGAACCACCCGAGCGTCGCGCTCACAAGCCGGCGTTGTTGCGTTCCAGCACGCGTTCGGCGCGATAGCTGGAGCGCACCAGCGGCCCGGCCACGACTTCGAGGAAGCCTTTCGCCAGCGCGTTGTCGCGATATGCGTTGAATTCATCCGGCGTGACGAATCGCTCGACCGGCAGGTGGTGTGGCGTCGGCCGCATGTACTGGCCCAGCGTCACGACGTCGACGCCGGCGGCGCGGATGTCGTCCAGCGTCCGATCCAGTTCCGCGTCGGTTTCGCCCAATCCGAGCATCAGGCTGGTTTTGGTCAATGTCTTCGGCGCGTGTCCCTTGGCGAACGCCAGCACGCCGAGCGTCTGCGCATAGCCCGCGCGCGGATCGCGCACCGGATGGGTCAGTCGTTCGACGGTTTCCAGGTTCTGGGCATAGGTGACGAGTCCGGCATCGAGCACCGACGCCACGTCGATGAAGCGCCCGGAAAAATCGGGCGTCAACGCCTCCACCGCGGTGGCCGGCGAACGCTCGTGGATGGCGCGCACGCAGGCTGCGTAGTGGGCCGCGCCGCCGTCGGCGAGGTCGTCGCGATCGACCGAGGTGAGCACCACGTACTGCAGCCTCATCAACGCCACAGCATCGGCGACATGCACCGGCTCCAGCGGATCGAGCCAGCCGTTCGGATTGCCGGTGCTCACCGCGCAGAATTTGCACGCGCGCGTGCAGACCGAGCCCATCAGCATCAGCGTGGCGGTGCCGCGGCCCCAGCATTCGGCGATGTTGGGACACTTGGATTCGGCACACACCGTATGCAGCTGGTGGCTGCTGACGATCTGGCGGATGTCCTCGTAGCCGGCGCCGGCCGGCAGCTTCACCCGCAACCACGGCGGCTTGCGCGTGGCATCCGGCAGCGCGCTGCTGGCGCTCGGGCGGACGCCGTCCTTGATCGCACGCGTGCCCTGCGGACTGACGAACTTGCTGCCGGGCGCGGGTCGCGCTGCTCCCACCTCGTCGGTCATGGGTTGTCCCACATGCGGATCCGCCTTCAACATTCACCTGATCCCGATGCCGGTGCATTGACCTCCGTCAAGGCGGAATCGCATGGGTGGGCATCGCTATTTCTTTTGTGGCCGCTGCCATCCCGCAAGCGTTTCCTGACGCCCGCGGGCAACGGTCAGCTGCCCCTCGGGCGCATTCCGGGTGATCACCGAACCGGCGCCAATGGTGGCCTGCGCACCGACCGTCACCGGCGCGACCAGCGCCGTGTTCGAGCCGATGAAGGCGCCGTCGCCGATCACCGTCGTCGACTTGTTCACGCCGTCGTAGTTGCAGGTGATCGTGCCCGCACCGACGTTGACCTTGCTGCCGATGCGCGCGTCGCCGAGGTAGCTCAGGTGGTTGGCCTTGCTGCCGACGCCGAGCTGGGCGTTCTTGGTCTCGACGAAGTTGCCGATGTGCACGCCGTCGGCGAGCACCGTGCCATGGCGCAATCGCGCGAAGGGACCGATCTGCACCGCGCCCTCGGTGCGCGTGCCTTCGATGTCGCAATGCGCGCGCACCTGCGTGCCGGCCGCGAGCGAGACGTTCTTCAGCCGGCAGAACGGCCCGATGCTGACGTTGTCGCCCAGCACCACGTCGCCCTCGAACACGACATCGACATCGACCTGCACGTCGCGCCCGACGCTGACATGGCCGCGGATGTCGACGCGTTCGGGATCGGCGCAACGCGCGCCGGCCATGCAAAGCGCGCGAACGGCGCGCAGCTGGTACGCTCGTTCGAGTTGCGCCAGCTGCCAGGCATCATTGGCGCCCTCGGCCTCGACCGGATCGTCGACGATGACGATCTCGGCCGGCGCGAATTCAGCCGCAGCCAGTGCGAACACGTCGGTCAGGTAGTACTCGCCCTGCGCGTTGTCGTTGCGCAGCGCGGCCAGCCATCGGGTCAGTGCGTTGGCATCTGCGGCGATGACGCCGGTATTCACCAGTCCGATGCGACGCTGCTCGTCGCTTGCATCCTTCTGTTCGACGATCGCAGCAACCCGACCTTCGGGGTCGCGGACGATGCGCCCGTAACCGTCGGGACGTTCCGGCTCCGCGGCCAGGACGGCCAGCCGGCCCGGCGCGTCGAGCAGGCGTCGCAGCGTCTCGGCCTGCATCAACGGCACATCGCCATACAGCACCAGCACCTGCACGCCGTCGGGCACGCCCGGCATGGCCTGCTGCAATGCGTGCCCGGTGCCCAGTTGCTGCGCCTGCCCGGTCCATCGAAGGTCCGGCTGGCCGGCAAACGCGGCCTGCACCGCGTCGCCGCCATGGCCGTGCACCACGTGGATCCCGGCTGGCTGCAGCGCGCGCGCCGCGTCGATGACATGCGCGAGCATCGGCTGGCCCGCGATCGGCTGCAGGACCTTGGGCAATGCGGACTTCATGCGCTTGCCTTCGCCAGCGGCAAGGATCACGACATGCAGGGGTGCTGACATGGGTTGTTCCAGCGGGGGATCTTGCGATTCTAACGGTGGCCACTGCTACGATGCGCAGCCGCACGTCCACCGCACCCTGATGAACCACGCCCGCCAAGCCCAACTCGAGTCGCCATCGTCATGACCCTGGGCCGCCATGCCAGGCATTACACGCTCATTGGCGGCATCCAATGGCTGCTCGACTGGGGGGTGCTGGTCGGCCTCACCCACCTGGGGATGGCGGTGGTGCCGGCCAACATCGCCGGGCGCGTCGCCGGCGCGCTGCTGGGCTATTGGCTCAATGGCAAGCTGACGTTCGCCGGTGACGAGCACGCGATCGGTCCAACGCAGCTGCGGCGCTACATCACCATGTGGCTGGTCACGACCGCGATCAGCACCTGGTCACTTGGCGTGATCGACCACTGGCTCGGCCTGCAATGGGCGTGGCTGGCGAAGCCGGGCGTGGAGGCGGTCCTCGGCGTGGCCGGATTCCTGCTGTCGCGTCACTGGGTCTACCGGAAGTAGCGCGCCGCGAAAAGACGCGCCGAGCCGCCATCTGCGCAGCGCGCAATCCAGACGCCGTTTCGAGCGTCGCGTCGACCATGCCCGGGCGACCCGGGCGGGGGCGTGTTCAGTGCTTGAGATTCTTGCGAAGACGCTCAAGCGCCTGCAGCTGCGCGTTGACTTCGGCCATGCGCTGCTGCGCCTGCTCGATGTCCATCGCCTCGCCGCGGTTGGCCAGCACGCGTTCGGCTTCGGCCTTGGCCGCCAGGACCGCGGCTTCATCGATGTCCTGGGCGCGGATCGCGGTATCGGCCAGCACGGTCACGACCTGCGGCTGC
>JBBRHT010000049.1:0-10958 GCA_038222295.1 Lysobacterales bacterium | reverse complement strand
GGCCGGAGAGAGCACATGGATATTGGGGCACTGACCCCGGCGCTGGTTTCGGCCGGCACCGTTGCACTGGCCGAAATCGGCGACAAGACGCAATTGCTCGCCTTGTTGCTGGCCGCGCGATTCCGCAAGCCGCTGCCGATCATCCTCGGCATGCTGCTGGCCACACTGCTCAACCATGCCCTCGCCGGCTGGGTCGGCGCGGCCGCGGCGCAGTGGCTGACACCACAGGTGCTGCGCTGGATCGTCGTCGCCAGCTTCCTCGCGATCGCTGCGTGGTCGCTGAAGCCCGATCATCTGGATGCCGATCTGCCGCTACCCGCGCACGGTGCGTTCGCAGCGACGGTGGTGGCGTTCTTCGTGGCGGAGATCGGCGACAAGACCCAGGTCGCGACCGTGCTGCTGGCCGCCAAATACAGCCCCCTGTGGCAGGTTGTCGCCGGAACCACCGCGGGCATGCTGCTGGCCAACGTGCCGGTGGTACTCCTGGGCAGCCGCTTCGCCGATCGACTGCCGCTGCGGGCGGCTCGGATCGCGGCGGCGGTGTTGTTCCTCGTGCTGGGACTGTGGGTGGCCTGGCGCGGCGTGGGCTAGCAGCGACGCGCAAGCACCACGGCTATGCTGCAGGCCGGATCGCCGGGGAATCGCGTGAACACACGATTGCAGTCGCTGTCGGAACTCGTCGCCTCGCTGATGTCGCGCCCGGACGAGCTCATGCTCGAAATCGGCGCTGGCGGCGAACGCCTCGTGGCGCGCATACGTGCGCTGTTGTCCGCGCTGTGCCTGCTGCTGCCACTGGTGGCGGCGCTCAGCGGAGCCAAGGTCAGCGAGACGTTGATCGGGCTGGCCGCCGCGGTCTTCATCAACGTCATGGCGCAGGTGTGGCTGGCGCTGACGCGCAACCCGCGCCGCCATGGCTGGCTGCCGTACGCCACCGGAACCTACGATGTCACCACCACCACCGCGGTGCTGGCATTGCTGGCGATGGGCGACCGCGCCGCCGGCCTCAACAGCCTGGTCGTCTGGGGCTTCTATACCATCGCGATCGTGCTGACGGCGCTACGCAACGATGGTCGCCTGACGGCCTACGTCAGCATCCTGGCGATCGTGCAGTACGCCGTGCTGGCGTGGGCGATCCTGGCCTCGGCGTCCGGACCCGAGCAACTGGTATCGATCGACTACGGCAGCATTGCGGTCGCCAGCCAGATCGAGCGGCTGATCCTGCTGCTGCTCATCGGCCTGCTCACCATCACCATCGTCCATCGCATGCAGCGGCTGGTGGAATTGTCGGGAACGGACGGATTGACCGCCCTCCCCAATCGCCTGTGGCTGTCGCAGCGGATGCCACGCATCCTCGATGGCGCCCGCGAAGGCGGTGGTTCGCTGACGCTGGTGCTCATCGACCTGGATCGTTTCCGCAGCATCAACGATGAAATCGGCGCCCGTGGCGGCGACCGCGCCCTGCGCCAGATCGCACTGATGCTCGGCGAGATGCTTGAGCCGCGCGAACATGTGGCGCGCATCGGCGGCCAGGAGTTCGTGCTGCTGCTGCGCAGTCCCATTGGCAGCGCATGGGAGCGGACCGATCGCTTGCGTCGTTCGCTCAGCGAGCGGATGTTCCTTCCCGACTCAGGCGGCGATCCGCAGCGCATCACCCTGAGCGCGGGACTGGTCGCGTGGCCCCAGGATGGCCCCGACCTGTCGGCGTTGCTGCGCAGTGCCGACCGTCGCCTGCAGCAGGCCAAGCGTGACGGCAGCAACCGGATCGTCGCGCGCGACGCCTGACGCGTCGCCGTTGCGCGGCGAAGGCCGTCGACGGGCCACCGATTACAATGACCGCATGCGGATCGGTCCTTTCCTCATCCAACCCAAGGTGATCCTCGCGCCCATGGCGGGCGTGACGGACAAGCCGTTCCGTCTGCTGTGCAAGCAGCTTGGCGCCGGGCTTGCCGTGTCCGAAATGACGAGCAGCGACCCGCGCTTCTGGACCACCAACAAGTCGCTGCGACGGATGGACCACGACGGCGAGCCCGACCCGGTCAGCGTGCAGATCGCGGGAACCGATCCGGCCATCCTTGCCGGCGCCGCCCGGCACAACGTGCAGCAGGGTGCGCAACTGCTCGACATCAACATGGGCTGCCCGGCCAAGAAGGTCTGCAATGCCTGGGCCGGTTCGGCACTGATGCGCGACGAACGCCTGGTCGGCGCCATCCTCGATGCGGTGGTGCGTGCGGTCGATGTGCCGGTGACGCTGAAGATCCGCACTGGCTGGGATTGGGAACATCGCAATGCGCCGGCCATCGCACGCATCGCCGAGGCCGCCGGCATCGCGGCACTGACCGTGCACGGCCGCACGCGCGACCAGCAATACACCGGCCTGGCCGAATACGACACCATCGCCGCCATCAAGCGGGACGTGTCGATCCCCGTGATCGCCAACGGCGACATCGACTCACCCGCCAAGGCGGCCTGGGTGCTGCGGCAGACTGGTTGCGACGCGGTGATGGTCGGTCGCGCGGCGCAGGGCAGGCCGTGGATCTTCCGCGAGATCGCGCACTACCTGGCCACCGGCGAACTGCTGCCGGAGCCGACGCTGCAGGACATCCGCGACGTGTTGCTCGGGCACCTGGAACACCTGCATGCGTTCCACGGCGAGCTCGCCGGCGTGCGGATCGCGCGCAAGCACCTGGGCTGGTACGCCAAGGATCGCGTCGACGTGCCCGCCGACCAGCGCGCTGCCTTCCGCGCCGTGGTCAATCGCGCCGAGACCGCGCAGGCGCAACTGGCCTTGACCCGGGATTATTTCGACGCCCTGATCGCCGGCGAAACCCTGAACATGGCCGCCGCAGCCTGAACAGGCAAATCCGCCAGGAACGCATTGCTGGCCGCTATCGCAACCGGGGGTGCAACTGAACCGCCGGCCAGGGCGACAATGCAGCCGGCCATACCGCCGTGTATCATGCGCGGCCATCCTTTCATCCGCATCAAGGGATGAATCCTTTTTTCCTGGAGCCGCGATCGATGTCCAGCTACCTGTTCACTTCCGAATCCGTGTCCGAAGGTCATCCGGACAAGGTCGCCGACCAGATTTCCGATGCCGTCCTCGACGCGATCATCGCCCAGGACCCGCGCGCGCGCGTGGCCTGCGAAACCATGGTCAAGACCGGCGTGGCCATCGTCGCCGGCGAGGTCACCACCTCGGCATGGGTCGACATCGAAGCGCTTGCGCGCAAGGTCATCTGCGACATCGGCTACACCGACTCGGATGTCGGGTTCGACGGCGCCACCTGCGGCGTGCTCAACCTGATCGGCAAGCAGTCGGTCGACATCGCCGCCGGCGTCGACCGCAGGAAGCCTGAAGAACAAGGCGCTGGCGACCAGGGCCTGATGTTCGGCTACGCCTGCAACGAGGCGCCGGAATTCATGCCCGCGCCCATCTATTACGCGCATCGCCTGGTCGAGCAGCAGGCCAAGGTGCGCAAGCAGAAGAATTCCAAGCTGCCCTGGCTGCGTCCGGATGCCAAGTCGCAGGTGACCCTGCGCTACGACCATATGCACAACGTGATCGGGCTCGATGCCGTGGTGCTGTCGACCCAGCATGATCCCGGCATCAAGCACAAGGACCTGGTTGAGGGCGTCTACGAGTACATCCTCAAGCCGGTACTGCCCAAGGCGATGCTCGATGCGCTGCCCAGGAAGAAGGTGCACATCAACCCGACCGGCATCTTCGTCATCGGCGGTCCCGTCGGCGACTGCGGCCTGACCGGCCGCAAGATCATCGTCGACACCTACGGCGGCATGGCCCGCCATGGTGGCGGTGCGTTCTCGGGCAAGGATCCCTCGAAGGTCGATCGTTCGGCCGCCTACGCCGCGCGCTACGTCGCCAAGAACATCGTCGCCGCGGGCCTGGCCGACAAGTGCGAGGTGCAGGTGTCGTATGCGATCGGGGTGGCCGAGCCGACGTCGATCTCGGTGACGACCTTCGGTACCGGCAAGATCAGCGACGAGAAGATCGAGCAGCTGATCCGCCGTCACTTCGACCTGCGCCCCTACGGCATCGTCAAGATGCTCGACCTGATCCACCCGGTGTACCAGGCAACCGCGGCGTACGGCCACTTTGGCCGCAAGCCGAAGGACGTGGGCTACGTCGACGGCAGCGGCGACAAGAAAACCGCGACGGCGTTCTCCTGGGAGCGGACGGATCGCGCCGAGGAACTGCGCAAGGACGCGGGACTGAAGAAGTAAGCAGCTCAAACAGCGACATTGCTCCACGGACGGGCCGCACTGCGGCCCGTTTTCGTTCTACGGATGATCGCTGGATCGCATCGATGTCCGCAGGTTCCTTCGTCAAATTGCCGTACACATGCCCATGAACACGCCATCGTTGCCATCCACCCCTGACGCGCCATCCAGCGGGCAGGCGCCCGACGCCCTCGCCGTGCGCGACGCCATCGCGGTGCTCGAAACCATCGCGGCCGACCGCGCATTGATCGACGCCCTGCCCGCCGACCAGCGCGCGCGCCTGCAGCAGGCCGTGGCCCGGATCTACGAGCCCGATCCGCACGCCCGCCGGCAGCGGCTCAAGGCGCTCGAGCGCCAGCGCAACGCCGACAACATCCGCCGTGCCGACGCGTTGCTGGATCGCACCGGCATCCGCGAACTGCGCCGCAAGCCGGTGTTCACCACGCCCAACTATTTCCCGCCGGTGTTGGCCGCCCAGGAAGCGCCGCCGGCCATCGAATCGCCGGAACTGCGGCACTGCTACGTCTGCAAGCAGAAGTTCACGCGCCTCCACCATTTCTATGACCAGCTGTGCCCACCGTGCGCGGAGTTCAACTTCGCCAAGCGCACGGAGCTGGCCAACCTCGACGGCCGCATCGCGCTGCTGACCGGCGGACGGGTCAAGATCGGCTACCAGGCGGGCTTGAAGTTGCTGCGCGCGGGCGCGCGGCTGGTCGTCACCACGCGTTTCCCGCGCGACTCCGCCGCGCGCTACGCGCAGGAGCCGGACTTCGACCAGTGGGGCCATCGCCTTGAAGTCTTCGGCCTGGACCTGCGCCATACGCCGAGTGTCGAGGCCTTCTGCCGCGAGCTCGATGCGCGGCTGCCGCGGCTGGACTTCATCATCAACAACGCCTGCCAGACGGTGCGTCGTCCGCCGGAGTTCTATGCCCACATGATGGCCGGCGAAACCGCCGCCCTGAAGGATGTGCCGGAATCGGTGCGCCGGGTGGTCGGCAGCTACGAAGGCCTGCGTGGCCACGACATCCTCGGCGAACGGCCGCGCGACATCGCGTCGGCCATGCGACAGTCGATCGGCCAGGTCACCGAAACAGCGGGGCTGGTGCATCCGGCGGAACTCTCGCAGGTGCCGCTGATGGCCGAGGAGTTGCTGGGGCAGAAGCACCTGTTCCCCGAAGGACGCCTGGACCAGGACCTGCAACAGGTCGACCTGCGCGGACGCAATTCCTGGCGCCTGCTGATGGCCGAGGTCCCATCGGTGGAATTGCTGGAAGTGCAGCTGGTCAACGCCATCGCGCCCTTCATCATCAACGCGCGCCTGAAGCCGCTGATGCTGCGCACGCCGGACGGCACCCAGCCAAGCCGCGACAAGCACATCGTCAACGTCTCGGCGGTCGAGGGACAGTTCTATCGCAACTTCAAGACCACGCGCCATCCGCACACGAACATGGCGAAGGCCGCGCTCAACATGATGACGCGCACCGCCGCGGCCGATTACCACGGCGACGGCATCCACATGAACAGTGTCGACACCGGTTGGGTGACCGACGAGGATCCGGCCGAGCTCGCCGCGCGCAAGACGCTGGAGGAGCGCTTCCACCCACCGCTGGACATCGTCGATGGCGCTGCGCGCATCGTCGACCCGATCATCAGCGGCCTCAACACCGGCGAGCACGTCTGGGGCCAGTTCCTGAAGGACTACCGGCCGACCGACTGGTAAGGGGAGTCCCCGCGGCCAGTCAAGCACGGGCAAGCCCGCCCCTGGAAAGGGCAGAGCCCTCCCGCGGCAGCAGCTCCAGGCGCGCGGCGGCGCGTTGGGGTGGACCGCCGCGCGCATCGGATTGCGGCGCCCCATGACTTCTGGCCTTAACCCCGGCGCCCCGTGACCGGTAAGCTCGGCTGGATGGCTCCGTCCGGGCGCCTGGGAGATCGATCATGTTGCTGCGTCTCGCACTTGCGGCCGGTTTGGCCGGCTTGTCATTACCTGCTTTCGCCGTGACCGCCGACCAGCTGGTCACCAGGAACCTCGAAGCCCGCGGAGGCGCCGACAAGCTGCGCGCCATCACCTCGATGCACACCGTCGGCAAGATGCGGCTCGGCGGCAACCTCGAAGCAAAGACGGAGAGCTTCGCCATGGCCCCCGACAAGTACCGACAGGAACTGTCGCTGCAGGGGCTGACCGCGGTGCAGTCCTGGGATGGGCAGCAGGCCTGGGCGATCAATCCGTTCGAGGGCCGACGCGACCCGCAGAAGCTCAGCGGCGACGACACCAAGGACCTCGTGCAGTCGGCGGATATCGCCGGCCCGCTGCTTGATGCGCAGAAGAAGGGCGAGCGCATCGAATACCTGGGTACCGAGGACATCGATGGCACCGACGCGCACAAGCTGCGCGTGACCTTCAAGAACGGCGACAGCCGCGTCATCTACCTGGACCCGGACCAGTTCCTCGAGATCCGTGTTGTCGACCACCGCATCGTGCGTGGCCAGGAGCAGGTGCAGACCACCGACGTGGGCGAATACGAAAAAGTCGACGGCGTGTATTTCCCGTTCGAGCAGGGCCAGAACCACATTGAATCCGCCGAACTGAACAAGCCGATCGACGCGGCGATGTTCTCCTTCCCCACTGCCAAGCACTGAGCTGGAGACCGCCATGCATCGTTCCATCACATTGCTCGCCCTCGCCCTGGGAGTGTCGCTGTCCGCGACCGCCAGCGCGCAGGCCCCGGCATCGCACACCGGCAGCTTCGACCAGGGCGTCATTTCCGGCCTGGGCATCCGCAACATCGGCTCGGCCACCATGAGCGGCCGCATTGCGGCCGTTGCCGGCGGCCACGCGAAAAATGGCGACACCATTTTCTACATCGGCTCCGCCAGCGGCGGCCTGTGGAAGTCGACCGACGGCGGCACGACGTTCAAGCCGAAGTTCGACAAACAGCCCGTGCAGTCCATTGGCTCCATCGCACTGGACCCGCGCAACCCGGACAACGTCTGGGTGGGTACCGGTGAAGCCTGGACACGCGGATCGGTGTCGATCGGCGACGGCGTCTACCACTCCACCGACGGCGGCGAGACCTGGGCCAATGTCGGACTACCGCAGTCCGAGCGCATCGTCAAGATCGCCGTCGATCCGCGCGACGGCAACACCGTGCTTGCCTGCGTGACCGGCAAGTTGTGGAGCGATTCGGCCGAGCGTGGCGTCTACCGCACCAGCAACGGTGGCAAGAGCTGGACGCAGGTGCTCAAGGGCGGCAACGGTTCGACCGGTTGCGGCGGCATGAGCATCGATGCGAAGAATCCGGGCGTGATGTTTGCCTCACTGTGGGATTTCCGCCGCAAGGGCTGGACCTTCCGCTCCGGCGGCGAAAACGCCGACGCGCCATCGGGCAGCGGCCTGTACCGCTCCGCCGATGGTGGCAAGACCTGGACCGAAGTCACTGGCGGCGGTTTGCCAGCCAAGCCCTACGGCCGCATTGCCGTGGCGGTTGCACCATCGGACTCGAAGATCGTGTACGCATTCGTCGAGGCGGTGAAGAGCGCGCTGTTCCGCTCCGATGACGGTGGCAAGACCTGGGATCGCCGCGACGACAGCCAGATGATGGTGTGGCGTCCGTTCTACTTCGCCAACCTGATCATCGACCCAACCAATCCCGACCGCCTGTTCAAGCCCGACCTCCGGCTGATCCAGAGCCTGGATGGCGGCAAGACCTTCGCCGACGTCGGCGGCGGCGCGCATGGCGACTTCCACGATGTCTGGATCGATCCGAAGGACCCGCAGAAGGTCATCGCCGGCGACGACGGCGGCCTGTGGCTGTCCAAGGACGGCGGCAATCGCTGGTGGAAGGCCAACAACCTGCCGATCTCGCAGTTCTACCACGTGAGTGTCGACAACGATGATCCCTACCACGTGTACGGCGGCCTGCAGGACAACAGTTCGTGGGTCGGCGATTCGTCCTATCCGGGCGGCATCACCAACTCGCGCTGGGAAAACATGTTCGGCGGCGACGGCTTCTGGATGTTCCCCGATCCCTCCGACCACAAGTTCATCTACGCCGAGTCGCAGGGCGGCAACATCGGCCGGGTCAACCGCGTCACGCATGAGTACCGCGACATCCAGCCGCGCGCGAACTACCAGGAAAAACTGCGCTGGAACTGGAACGCCCCGATCGCGCTGTCGCCCACCGACAAGGACACGCTGTACATCGGTGCGCAGTTCCTGTTCCGCAGCCACGACCATGGCCAGACCTGGGACCGCATCTCGCCCGACCTGACCACCAACGATCCGAAGAAGCAGCTGCAGGAGCAGTCCGGCGGCATCACCGTGGACAATTCCGCGGCGGAAATGCACACGACGCTCTATTCGATCAGCGAGTCGCCCAAGGACAGCAAGGTGATCTGGGTCGGCACCGACGACGGCAACGTCCAGGTCACGCGCGATGGCGGCAAGTCCTGGAAGAACGTGACCGCTGGCGCGGGCGTGCCGGCGAACTCGTGGGTGTCCTATGTCGACGCCGGGCGTTTCGACGCCGGCACCGCGTATGTCGCGTTCGATCGCCACACCTTCGGCGACATGGCGCCGATGCTCTACAAGACCACCGACTACGGTTCGCACTGGCAGGCACTGGCGAATGCCGCGCAAACCAAGGGCATCAAGGGTTATGCGTATGTCCTGCGCGAGGATCCCGTGCGCCGTGGCCTGCTGTACGCCGGCACTGAACTCGGCCTGTGGATTTCGCCCGACGACGGCGCCAGCTGGGCGCAGTTCAAGGGTGGTGATTTCCCGGCGGTCTCGGTGCGCGACCTGGTCGTGCATCCGCGTGACGGCGACCTCGTGTTGGCCACGCATGGTCGCGGCATCTGGATCATCGACGACCTCACCCCGCTGCGGTCGCTGACGCCGGCGATCCTGCAGCAGGAAGCCGTGTTCCTTCCCACGCGTCCGCAGCAGCAGCGCATCAGCACATTCGGCGGCTGGCCTGAAGGCGACGCAAGTTATGCCGGCACCAACGCCTCGACCGATGCCACGATCGCCTATTACCAGAAGGCCAGGCACTTGTTCGGCCCGCTCAAGCTGGAGGTGCTGGACGCGCAGGGCAATCTCATCGACACCCTGCCCGCCGGCAAGCGTCGCGGAATCAATCGCGTGGCATGGTCGATGAGCGTCAAGCCACCGGTGGTGCCACCGGCCGCATCGATCGCTGGCAGCGCCACGCAGGGTCCGCGGGTCCCGCCGGGCACCTACACCGTGCGCATGACCAAGGGTGATCAGGTCATCGAGGAAAAGGTCGACGTGCTGCTGGATCCGCGATCGCCGTTCAGCGTCGCCGATCGCCGCGAACAGTTCGCCGCGGTGATGAAGGTGCATGGCATGTTCGGCAAGATGAGCGACCTGGTCGCGCGCATCCAGGCGGTTCGCGCCGGTGCCGGCCAGGCGGCCGCCAAGCTCCCGGAGGCCGATCCGCTGCACGCGCAGCTGCTTGCCTTGTCCGACAAGGCCGACACCATCCGCAAGTTGATCGTTGCCACCAAGGAAGGCGGCGCCATCACCGGCGAGGAGCGCCTGCGCGAGCACATGGACCAGCTCTACGGCGGCCTGATGTCCTACGAGGGCAAGCCGTCGGCGACATTGGTGGCCTACAGCGACGCGCTTGGGCGTGAGCTCGGGGACGTCGACGGTGACTTCGCGAAGTTGCGCGACGGCGACCTCGCCTCGGCCAATGCGGCGCTCAAGGCCAAGGGCATGCCGGAAATCGAGCTGCCCGACCACGCCCCGGTTGCCTGGCGCTATTCGGGCGATCCGGACACGCGCGCGGCGCGGGAACGCGATTGAGGGAGCGCAACGTCAATGCAACATAGGGTTTAAAAGACGGGCCGCATCGCGGCCCGTTTTTTTTGGCGCGATTTGGCGACATCAGTTCCGCAATCGAGTATTGCCACATGCGGCGGAGAGTTGAGCTGGGCCGCCAAGCGAGTCAGCGGGGGCGCGGCCGCATCGCGGCCCGCGTCATTTGCGCGCCATGCCCGCCTTCGCGCCTGGCAACGCCAGCCACGTTGCCGCATCCAGTTCGGGCGCCACCTTGACCAACGCGTCGCGTCCGCGCTGCAAGCGTGACCGCCAGCCCGGCCCGCGCGCGACCAGGTCGTTCCATGCTTCGTCCACTTGCCACGCCGCCTGCTCGCGTAGCACCGACAACAAGGCCGCCGTCTGCTGCACATCCTTGTTGGATTTTGCGATCCGCGACGCCGGCCGTTCGCCGGCGACGATCAGCTTGTGCAATGCGTACCGTGCCGGATGCGGGATATTGACCAGGACTGCGCCACCGGTGTGCAGCACCACGGCCTGCTGCACGTCCTGCAGCAGGTATTCCATGAATTTCAGCGGCTGCAACTTGACGCCCAGCTGCGGATGGCGGAACGGTTCATTGCCGCCGCGATGCAAGGGCGTGAGGAAATCCAGCTGGAATTCCGGGTCGCGCGGATCCAGATAGGTCGCCCCCGTGCCGCCGTCGGAATGCTCGATCGGCAACAGCCCCATCTGCAGCGACTCGATCGCCGCATGTGTGTCGATCTCCACGTTGGTCGGCAGCGCGATCTGCATCTGTTTGCCGGCATGGGCAAAGTCCACGTCCTGGGTGCGCTCGCCGCCTGCCCAGTGCACGCCCAGCATGTTGCCGAACGACAGGAACGCATGCGTCCCGACCAGCACGCCGCCGGCACGGAAG
>JBBRHT010000048.1:0-11184 GCA_038222295.1 Lysobacterales bacterium | reverse complement strand
GGAGCGGCAAGCCGGCGGACCCAGGTGCCCGCGACACATTCGCCCAGGCGCTGGCGAATTCGGTCACGCAGCGCGACGCGCGGGCTGCGGCATTGCCATCGGCGCCGGTCGAGCCCTCGCTGCCGATCGCAGCGTCCGCGGATGACATTGTCGAGCTGATTCGCAAACATCAAGTTGTGGTGCTCGCAGGCGAAACCGGCTCCGGCAAGACCACCCAGTTGCCCAAGTTATGCCTTCAGGCCGGGCGTGGCGCCGCCGGCCTGATCGGCTGCACGCAGCCGCGCCGCATCGCCGCGCGCGCGGTGGCGCGCCGCGTCGCGGAAGAGTTGGCGGTGCCGCTGGGCGGCGCGGTCGGTTTCCAGGTGCGCTTCAACGAGAGCGTGGGCGAGCAGACCGCGATCAAGTTCATGACCGACGGCATCCTGCTGGCGGAGATCCAGTCCGATCGCTGGCTGTCGCGCTACGACACGCTGATCATCGACGAGGCGCACGAGCGCAGCCTGAACATCGATTTCCTGCTCGGATACCTGAAGCAGTTGCTGCCCAGGCGGCCGGACCTGAAGGTCATCGTGACGTCGGCGACGATCGACACCGCGCGTTTCTCGCAACATTTCGGCGATGCGCCGGTGGTGGACGTCGAGGGCCGCGGCTATCCGGTCGAGCTGCGCTACCGGCCGCTGGAAGGCGACGCCAACCATGAAGGCGAGCGGTCGGTGCTCGAGGGCATCCTCGCGGCGTGCGACGAGATCGCCGCTGGACGCCCCACGGGAGACACGCTGATCTTCCTGCCCGGCGAGCGCGAGATCCGCGACGCCCACCAGGCGCTGGAGCGGCGCAAGTACCGGCACACCGAGGTGCTGCCGCTGTACGCGCGGCTGTCGGCGCGCGACCAGGACCGCGTGTTCCACCCGGGCGGCCAGCGCCGGATCGTGCTGGCGACAAACGTCGCGGAAACCTCGCTGACGGTGCCGCGCATCCATTACGTCGTCGATCCGGGCTACGCGCGCGTCAAGCGCTACAGCCCACGGCAGAAACTCGACCGGCTGCATATCGAGGCGATTTCCCAGGCGAGCGCCGACCAGCGCAAGGGCCGCTGCGGACGCATCGCTCCGGGCATCTGCTACCGGCTGTATGCCGAAGCCGACTTCGCATCGCGGCCGGCCTACACCGATCCGGAGATCCGCCGCGCCGCGCTCGCCGGCGTGATCCTGAAGATGCTGTCACTGGGCCTTGGTCGCGTCGAGGACTTCCCGTTCCTCGAGCCACCGGACCCGCGCGCCGTCGCCGATGGCTGGCAGACGCTGGTCGAACTGGGTGCGGTGCTTGCAGCCGACGGCGATCGACAGCGGACGCTGACGCCGGTCGGCAAGCTGATGGCGCGCATGCCGGTGGACGTGAAGCTCGCGCGCATGCTGGTCGCCGCGAATTCGCACGGATGCCTGCACGAGATGCTGGCGATCGCGAGCTTCCTCGGCATCCAGGATCCGCGCGAGCGTCCTGCCGACCAGCGTGGTGCGGCCGATGCGGCGCACGCGGTGTTCGCCGATCCGCAGTCGGAGTTCATCGGCATCCTCAAGTTGTGGGAGGCCTATCGCGTCGCCCACGAGGACATGACGCAATCGCAATTGCGCAAATGGGCGGATCGGCACTTCCTGGGATTCCTGCGCCTGCGCGAGTGGCGCGAACTGCACCGCCAGTTGAAGCTGCTGTGCGACGACCTGGGCTGGCAGCATTCGCCGCCCACGGTGGCCGGCGGCGACGGCCAGGCCCGCCGCACGTACGTGAGCCTGCATCGCGCCTTGCTTGCCGGCCTGCCGACGCAGCTCGGACACCGCGTGCAGTCCGCGGACCGCAAGGCGGCAGGCCAGTACGATGGGCCGCGCGGCCGCAAATTCCAGCTCTTCCCCGGTTCGGCGCTGGCGAAAAAACCGCCACCATGGGTCCTGTCGGCGACGCTGCTCGATACCGAGCGCGTCTGGGCCTTGACCAATGCCGCCGTCGAGCCGGACTGGGCGATCGCGGAGTTGCCGCACCTGCTGGTGCGCCGCCACCACGATCCGCACTGGTCGCGCAGCCAGGGGCGGGTGATCGGCAGCGAGCAGATCAGCCTGTTCGGCCTGGTGCTCGCGCCGAAGCGGCCGGTGCACTACGGCGCGCTGTATCCGGAGGAATCGCGCCAGATCTTCATCCGCGATGCGCTCGTCACGGGCGAGATCGACACCCGCAGCGCATTCCTCGCGCGCAACATCGCGACCCTGCACAAGGCGCGGGAAGAAGAAGCCAAGCAGCGCCGCGCCGGCATCGTGGTGGACGAGGACTGGCAGGCACGCTGGTACATCGATCGGTTGCCGCCCGACGTCCACAACGTGCAGGCGCTGGATGCGTGGTACGGCAAGCTGCCCGATGGCGGGAAGACATCGCTCGAGTGGTCGCGCGACGAGTTGCTGGTCGGCGATGAAACCGACGAGGCGCGATTCCCCCCATATCTCCCGCTCGGTGATGCGCGCCTGGCGGTGCGCTATCGCTTCGAACCCGGCGCCGTCGACGACGGCATGACCGTCGCCGTGCCGCTGCACCTGCTCAATGCGCTGGATCCTGCGCGGCTGTCGTGGCTGGCACCGGGATTCGTCGCCGACAAGGCAGCGGCGCTGATCAGGACGTTGCCGAAGAACCTGCGGCGCAATGTCGTGCCGGCGCCCGATTTCGCCCGCGCGTTCTCCGAAGCCTGGCCGCAGCCGGATGCCGATGCCATCGAGGGCACCCTCGCGCGCTTCCTGTCGAAGGCTACCGGCGTTGCCTTGCCCGCGACCGAATTCAATCCCGCCGCGATCGATCCGCATCTGCACGTGAACCTGCGCCTGTTCGACGCCGACGGCAGCACGGTGCTGGCGGAGTCGCGTGACCTGGACGCCCTGCGAGGGCAATTCGGCGCGCGTGCCGCGGAGGCGTTCGCGGCGCACGCGGCCAAGGGCATGGCGCGCAAGGGCCTGGCCCGGTTTCCGGACGCTCCCATTCCGGTTTCCGTTGCCGGCGCCGGGGGCATCCCGGCGTATCCGGCACTGGACGCCATCGATGGCGTGGTGTCGCTGGACGTCCACGCCGATCGTTCGCAGGCGCTGCGCCGGCATCCGCGGGGCGTGCGCAGGCTGCTCGAGCTGGCGCTGGCAGACCGCATCAAGCAGGCGCGCAAGCAGTTGCCCGTGCAACCCAGGACCGCACTGCTGTATGCGGCCATCGAGTCGGCCGCGCCCCGGTCGGACGGCACGGCGGGACACGATCGCCTCCGCGCCGACCTGGTCGATGGCGTCTTCGCCACGCTGGCGGCCGATGCGCTGGAGGACATCCGCGACCCCAAAGCATTCGAGCTGCGCCGCGAGGCGATCGCGCGCGGATTATTTCCCGCCGCCGTCGAGCGACTTGCGCAGGCGCAGGCCATCCTCGCGCTGGTCGCCGAGGTGCGCGACAAGCTGGAATCACGCCTGATCGGCTGGGCGAGCGGCAACCTGGACGACATGCGCAGGCAACTGGCGGGGCTGACGCCGCCGGGATTCCTGCGCGACGTGTCCGCGGGCGTGCTCGCCGAATACCCGCGCTACCTGAAAGCGCTGGCGCTGCGCGCCGAGCGGGCGCTGCGCGATCCGGTCCGCGACCAGTCGCGCATGCTCGAACTCAAGCCGTTCACCGACGCGATGCAGGCGACTCGCGCACCAGGGCGCGACGATGACGACTGGCAGGCGATGCGCTGGGACCTGGAGGAATTGCGGGTGTCGCTGTTCGCCCAGGAGCTGGGGGTGCGATCGGGGGTCTCGGTCAAGAAGCTCGCCACCCGCCTGGCGCGCCTGGGCGGGTGACGGCGGTGGCCTGCAGGATTACTTGACGCGCTTGACCTGTGCGCGGGTGTGGTAGCGACCGACCGCCATGTACCAGGTGTCGCCGAGCAGGGCCGGCTTGATGCTGACTTCCGGGTTGGTCAGGCGCACGCCGAGCAATTGCGCATCGTCGATCTGCTGCCAGGTCTGTCCGCTGTCGAGCGTGTAGATCTTGCCTTTCTTGAATCCGTCGAACTCGCCAGTGATGCGGCCGGTGATTGGTTCATCCGACCCGAAGCTCAGGAACCCGCGGCTCTCGTGCACGACCTGCTGCTTGGCATCCGCGGCGGCCTTGGCCGTCTGCGTCTCCAGGGTGCGGCCGAGCCAGGTGTTCAGGTTTGCGAGTTCGTCCGCGCTGAGCTTGTCGAGCCCGGCGGCCTTGAACTGCTCGGGTGTCATCTGTTTCTCGATCGCCGGCTGCGCGGTCTGGGCGAAGACAGGCGCCATGCAGGCAAGCAACACGGCAACGGCGAGCGAACGTATCGAAAGCATGGTCTTTTCCTTGGGTCGTGGCGCGGCTAGTGTAGACGTTCCCATCCCAACCATGACCGACGTGGCGTCCCCCCGGAGCGAGCTTCCCGATGGCCTGACTGCCGTGCTGGCGATGCCGGCGTGCGCTGCCATCCGGCCGCCGATGCGGGCAGCGCTGCAGTCGGCGATCGACCCCGGCGACGGGGGCAGGCTGCGCGATGCGCCGGACGTGCTGGCCGATACCGTGTCCGCACTGGCGATGCTGGAGTCCGATGGCGACGTATTGGCGGCGGCGATCCTGCATGTCGCCACTGGCGTTCGCGAACGCCTGCAGCCACGGATCGAGCGCGAATTCCCCGCCGTCGCGATGTTGCTGGAAGGGCAGAAGGCGGCCGCGCAGGTCTGGGCCCTGCATGCCGAGCGCCAGGCAGGGGGAAGCAGCGAGGGCCTGCGTCGCCTGCTGCTGGCCATCGTGCGCGACTTGCGCGTCGTGCCGATCCTGCTGGCGCGGCAACTGGCGCGCATGCGCCATGCCGACCGCTTGCCGCCGGAGCAGCGCCGCGCCCTGGCGCAGCTGTCGCGCGACATCCACGCGCCGCTCGCCAACCGGCTCGGCATCTGGCAGCTGAAATGGGAGCTGGAGGACCTGGCTTTCCGCGACCTGGAGCCCGACACCTACCAGCGCATCGCGCGCCTGCTCGACGACAAGCGCAGCGGACGCGAGCGTTACATCCAGCGGGTGAAGCAGACGCTGGAAGCGGCCCTCGCCGCGCAGGACCTGCACGCGGAAGTCGCCGGCCGGCCGAAACACATCTTCAGCATCTGGAAGAAGATGCAGAAGAAGGACATCCCCTTCGGCGAGCTGTACGACCTGCGCGCGGTGCGCGTGCTGGTCGACGACATTCCCGCCTGCTACGCCGCGCTGGGCACGGTGCACGCGCTGTGGCAGCCAGTGCCGGGTGAGTTCGACGACTACATCGCGCGGCCCAAGCGCAACGATTACCGGTCGCTGCACACCGCCGTGATCGGGCCGGAAGGCAAGGCGCTGGAAGTGCAGATCCGCACCTTCGACATGCACGCGCAGGCCGAGCTGGGCGTCGCCGCGCACTGGCGCTACAAGGAAGGGCGCGGCGTCGAGCACCGGTCGGCGGCCGCCAATGCCGCGCTGGATCGCAAGATCGAGTGGATGCGGCGCCTGCTGGACAGCCATGCCGAGCGCGACGACGGCAATGCCGGACTGCTGGGCGAGATCGACAGCGAGCTGGTGGAGGATCGCATCTACGTGTTGACGCCCAAGGGCGAGGTCGTCGACCTGCCGCATGGCGCGACACCGCTCGACTTTGCGTACCACGTGCATACCGAGGTCGGGCACCGTTGCCGCGGCGCCAAGGTGGACGGCCGCATCGTGTCGCTCGACCACAAGCTGCATAGTGGCGATCGCGTCGAGATCATGGTCGCCAAGGCCGGTGAGCCCCGGCGCGACTGGCTGGTGGCCTCCAACGGCTTCCTTGCCAGCACGCGCTCGCGGGAGAAGGTCCGCAACTGGTTCAACAAGCTCGATCGCGCTCGCAACGTGCAGGCTGGTCGCGAACTGCTGGAGAAGGAACTCAAGCGCGTGGGCCTGCAGCAGGCGGATCCGGCGCCGGCCCTGCACAAATTCAATGCCGCGACGCTGGAGGACCTGCAGGTGCAGGTGGCACTGGGTGATGTCGGCCCGCACCAGGTCGCACGCACGCTGCTGGAGCACGAACGCGCGCGCAGCGAACCACCACGCGAGGCCGTGCGGCAGCCGGCGCAGCCGCGTTCGCGCGCCACGCAGAGCTCGGCGTTCACCGTCGTCGGAGTGGGCAACCTGCTGGTGCAGATCGCACGGTGTTGCCAGCCGTTGCCGGGCGAGGCGATTGTTGGCTACCTCACGCGGGGACGCGGGGTCAGCGTGCATCGCGTCGATTGCGCGACCCTGCAGCGCTTGTCCGCTTCGCAACCGCAGCGGGTGTTGCCGGTGGAATGGGGACGCCAGGGCGGCGGTTCGGAGGCCGATGTCCTGGTCGATGCCGTCGACCGGAAATGGCTGCTCAAGGACGTGACCAACCTCATCGCCCAGGAAGACACGCATGTGCTCGACATCCATAGCGAGCCGACGCGACGCGATGGACGCGTGCGACTGAGGCTGCGGGTGCGGGTCGCGGACTACGGTCAGCTCTCGCGCCTGCTTGGCAAGCTCGACGGCCTGCCCGGCGTCGAACGGGCGTGCCGTGCCTGACCGCGCGACCTTCCCTGTGCAAGTGGCGTGCGGGAAGTTGTCGCCATGAGCGGCATCCCGGCCCGCGGTCGCCTGGCAACCGCCACGGCACGTTGGCTGTCGTCGGCGTGGGGCAGATGGATCCTGGCAATCGCGATCCTCCTGGTGGTCCTGGTGGTCGTGTTTCGACGGCCACTCGCCGATCGCATCTGGCCCGAAGCCAGCGCCCCAGCGCTGCGGGATCGCGCGGCCCTGGCACTGGCGCGAGGACATCTCACCGCCACCGATGGGTCTGGCGCCCGTGAACTCTACGAAGCCGCGCTGGCCATCGATCCCGACGGCAACGATGCACGCACGGGGCTGATGCGGGTCGCCCAGGCTGCGCTGGCCCAGGCGGCGAACGCAACCCGCGCGGGGCTCTATGCCGATGCCCACCGCGCCTTGCAGCTCGCACGATCCCTGTCTGTTCCCGCCGCGCAGGCCGATGCCGTGGCTGCCCGACTGCGGCAGGAAGAAGCCCGGCACGCGGGCATCGCAGCGTTGTTGGCGCAAGCTGCAAGCGCGCGCGCCGCACATCGTCTCGACGGAAGTCCCGACGCGGCGTTGCCGATCTAACAGCGCATCCTGGCGATGCAACCCGATCGCGTCGAAGCGCTCGAAGGCCGCGAGGATGCTTTGTCGGACCTGTTGCAGCAGGCCCGCGTGGCCTTGCAGAAGAACGACCTGGAGCAGGGCGCGCGGCTGGTGGCGGCGGCGCGCGCCTATGACGCCGGCCACGCCGACCTGCCCGATGCACAGGTGCGCCTGTCGAGTGAGCTGGACCTTGCCAGCCAGCGCGCCGAGCGCGACCTGCGCGCCGGTCGCCTGGAGCGCGCGGCCGTGCAGTTCCAGGCAGTGCGCCGGATCGACAGCGCCAACACGGCTGCGCAGCGTGGGCTGGAGCACGTTGCCATCGCCTGGGCCAGGCGTGCGGAGCGGGCCGCGTCGGACTTCCAGTTTGCCGATGCCGACCATGCCCTGGCGCAGGCGCGCCTGCTGGCACCCGATGCGGTCGCGGTACGCAACGCCGCCCATGCGATCGCCCGCGCAAAGCAAGCCAAGGCCACGCTGGCACCATTGGTCGGCGGGCGGGAGCGTGCGCGCAGGGTCCGGCAGTTGCTGGACCAGGCGGCAGCGGCGGAGAAGAAGGGCGACCTGCTGACGCCGCCGGGCGACAGTGCCTTCGACAAATTGCGTGCAGCGCGTGCACTGGCGCCCACCGATCGTGCCGTGCGCGAGGAAAGCAGGCACGTGCTGGTGGTCGCGAGACAGTGTTTCGAGCGCGAACTGCGCAACAACAACCTGGCCGGGGCGGGATCGTGCCTGGATGCGCGGATCGCGCTGGACGGCGAGGGCAGGCGCATCCCGCAGGACCGGCGACGGCTGGCGCAACGCTGGCTGGCCGTTGGCGATGAGCGACTGACGGCGGGCGACAGCCACGGGGCCGTCTCGGCGCTCGACCATGCGCGCGCGCTGGATCCGCAAACGCCGGGCATCGCGCAATTCAGCGAGCGACTGCGCCTGGCTGGCGCGCACTAACCGCCGTCAGTCCCGCAGGAACAGGGTCCGGACGGTGTCGCGCGCGCTGTCGATGGAGAAATGCCGGCTGACGTTCTCCAGTCCCGCGCCGGACAGTTGCTGCCATAGCGCCGGATCCTCGTGCAGCCTGACGATCTGCGCGGCGAACGCTTCGGCATCGTCGGCCACGAGCACGTCGACCCCATCGCGCAGGTGCATCCCCTCCACGGCGCAGGAGGTCGCCACGACCGGTTGCCCGTGCGCCATGCTGAGGTTGATCTTGCCCTTGACGCCCGCGCCGTAACGCAGCGGCGCAATGGCAATCCGGCAGCCGTCCATGTAGGGATCGATATCCGGCACATGCCCATGGACCTGGATGCCGTCACGCGCGTCGAGCGCCTGGATGCCGGGAGTGATGTCGCTGCCGATGCAATGGAACCGCACATCGGGAAGCCGCTCGCGGACGAGCGGGAAGACGTCATTGGCGAACCACGACACCGCATCGGTATTCGGCGGGTGGCGGAAGCCGCCGACGAATACCAGGTCGCGGCGATCGGCGAACGCAAGTCCGGGGCCGGCGATGCGGTGCAGGTTGGACAGCACCTCGACGTTCGCTAGCGGTGCATCGCGCGCCAGCAGTGCGCGCTCGACCCCGCTCACGACCAGGGTGACGTCGCTGCCGGCGATCACGCCAAGTTCCGCCGTGCGCGTGCGTTGCGCCGCGGCTTTGAGCGCGGGGTCGCCAGCGAGTTCGGCGGCGCGCTGCTCGCGCAGGTAGTGCAGGTCCACGGTGTCGAACACGATGCGTGCCTGTGGCGCGTGGCGCCGCACCAGCGGCAGGAATTCGCTGGCGACGTAATGCCGGCACAACAGCACGGCATCGAAACGCGGCCCGTGTTCGCGCAGCCATCCGGGTGCACGCCGCGCGAACGGTGCATACCAGGCCTCCACGCCAAGCTGCTGCAGGGCCTGGGTATAGCGCCCGCCGTGTTCGCGGTTGGCGGGCACGAAGACCACGTGCGCGCCCTCGGCACGCAGCATCCGCATCAGGTTGACCAGGCGCACGGACCCGGAGTCGTGGTCCGGCTGCGGCGTCAATGCATCGATGACCAGGATCTGCTGCTGATTGCGGTGGAGGAGTGCAGGGGATGGCACGGTGCCGGCGGCGGGCTGGCCGGCCAGCGCATCGCGCCGGTGCTCGGCGAAGCGTTCGCGGTTGCGTGCCTGGTACGCCTTCGCGCCGCTGCCGATATCGGTGCCCGACGTGGTGCCCTCGTCATGCACGACACGCGCGCCCGGCTGGTAGATCACGCGCTTGCCCGCGGCGCGCACGCCGAAGGCCAGATCGGTGTCCTCGTAGTAAGCGGGCGCATAGCGCGCATCGAAACCGCCCAGCTGCGCGAACAGAGCACGCGGAATCGCAATCGCCGCACCGCTCAGGTAATCGACGTCGCGCAGGTAGGAAAACCGCGGATCGCCGGTGGATTCGAAACGCCCGTAGTTCCAGCTGCTGCCGTCGGCAAAGACCACGCCGCCGGCTTCCTGCAGGCGGCCGTCGGGATAGACCAGCTGCGCGCCCACGAGGCCAGCGTCGGGTTCCGCATCCAGCGTGCCGACCAGGCTGTCCAGCCATCCGGCTTGCGGCACCGTGTCGTTGTTGAGGAATACGAGGATGTCGCCGCGGGCCAGCGATGCGCCATCGTTGCAGGCCGCGATGAAACCGCCGTTTCGCGCCCGGCGGTGATGGCGCACACCGATGATTTGCGGCAGGCACGCCGCGGTGTCGTCGCTGGAGCCATCGTCGACCACGATGATCTCGAACGCGACGACGGGCGGATGTGCCGCGATCGCGCGCAGGCAGGCCAGCGTATGCGCGAAATGGTTGTAGACCGGTATGACCACGCTGGCGCGGGGCGATGCGCTGGTGTCGATGTCGAACGGCTGGAAGGGCGTCGCCGGCGGCCGGTACAGGCTGGCGGCCTCGGCGATCGGGCGTACCCGCGCGTGGTCCTGCACGCGTCCCCAACTTGCGCGCCAGCCGCGGACCCGGAGGCTGAGCCACCCGCGCCGCGCCAGGCCCAGCGCGCGGATGCACAGGAAGCGCGCATCAGCCAACAACGACGACATGCAACGGAACTCCGGCTGACTTGAAGGACGGCGCCCGCCGCGACCGCGGCAGGGTCTGCGCTAGACTCGCCGCTGCGCTGGCGATGCCGCCATTGTCGCATTCCCCGAACGCCTGCTGGCAGGCGCAGCTTCTCCCTTGCCGCCGACGCCAATGCCACGCATCGATTACGACGAAGACGACACCGATCACGACAATGACGCCTTTCCGCCCGCCTGGCGGCGGCGCCTGCTGACCTGGGGACTGGCGGCGATCGGCCTGGGCCTCGGCTTCCTGATCCCGTACACGCTGTATCTGAACCACCAGGTTGGCCAGCGCTTCGGACAGCTGCGCTGGCAGATCCCGACACGCGTCTACGCGCGCCCCCTGCAGTTGCGCGCGGGGCTGGCCATGGACGCACAGACGCTGAAGACCGAACTGGACGCGGCGTCCTATCGCGAGGATGGCGGCCTGCGTCCCGGCACCTACCAGCGATCGGGAAGCGTCTGGCGCATCGCCAGTCGTGGCTTCCACGACGTCGATGGCGACATCGGTCCGAGCCGGGTGGAGGTCACGTTGTCCGGGGATCGCGTCGCGAGCGTGCGCGACACCACGCGCGGTCGTCCGATCAAGTCGGTCCGCCTGGATGCGGCCCGCATCGCCACCTTGTACGGACAGAAGCAGGAGGAGCGGCGGCTGGTGCGCATCGAGGAGGTGCCCGAGCTGCTGGTGACCGGACTGCAGGCCGTCGAGGACCGCGACTTCGCCCACCACCACGGAATCGACCTGAGCGGCATGCTGCGCGCGGCCTTTGTCACCGTGAGTTCGGGTGGGGAGAACAAGCAGGGCGCGAGCACCATCACCCAGCAGCTGGCCCGCAGCGGCCTGCTGGGAATCGGCCGCGAGCAGACCATCAGCCGCAAGGCCAAGGAAATCCTGTA